>CAUVSV010000071.1:0-2916 GCA_963554735.1 Streptococcus oralis | reverse complement strand
AAAGCTAGATTTGGCTGACTTTGGCTATAATGAAAAAGAATACTAAGTAGAGGTGGGCTCATGCCTGCTTCTTGTTTTTACAGAAGGAGGATTTATGCCTGAATTACCTGAGGTTGAAACGGTTCGTCGTGGCTTAGAAAAATTGCTCTTGGGAAAGAAGATTTCTAATATAGAGATTCGTTATCCCAAGATGATTAAGACAGATTTGGAAGAGTTTCAAAAAGAACTAGCTGGTCAAGTAATTGAGTCAATGGGACGCCGTGGAAAATATTTGCTTTTCTACTTGACAGACAAGGTCTTGATTTCTCATCTGCGAATGGAGGGAAAGTATTTTTACTATCCAGACAAAGTTCCAGAACGTAAACACGCCCATGTTTTGATTCATTTTGAGGACGGCGGCACTCTTGTATATGAGGACGTACGCAAGTTTGGTACCATGGAACTCTTGGCGCCTGACCTTTTGGATGCCTACTTTATTTCTAAGAAACTAGGCCCTGAGCCCAAAGATCAGGACTTTGATTTGCAGGTCTTTCAAGCTGCCCTAGCCAAATCTAAAAAACCAATCAAATCCCACCTCCTAGACCAAACCTTGGTAGCTGGTCTTGGCAATATCTATGTGGATGAGGTCCTCTGGCGAGCGCAGATTCATCCTGCTCGACCTTCCCATACTTTGACGTTAGAAGAAGCGTCAGCTATTCATGACCAGACCATTGTTGTTTTGGGACAGGCCGTTGAAAAAGGGGGCTCAACTATTCGAACCTATATCAATGCCTTTGGGGAAGATGGAACCATGCAGGACTTCCATCAGGTCTATGATAAGACTGGACAAGCATGTTCGCGCTGTGGGACAGTGATTGAGAAATTACAGCTCGGTGGACGGGGAACTCATTTTTGTCCTCAGTGTCAAAGGAGGAGCTGATGGGAAAAATTATCGGAATCACAGGAGGAATTGCCTCTGGGAAGTCAACTGTGACAAATTTCCTAAGAGAGAAAGGCTTTCAAGTGGTGGATGCTGACGCAGTCGTCCACCAGCTACAAAAACCTGGTGGTCGTCTTTATCAGCTCTTAGTTCAGCACTTTGGACAAAAAATAATCCTTGAAAATGGAGAACTCAATCGCCCTCTCCTAGCTAGTCTCATATTTTCAAACCCTGAGGAGCGGGAATGGTCTAAACAAACCCAAGGAGAGATTATTCGTGAGGAATTGGCTGCACTGAGAGACCAGTTAGCCCAGACAGAAACGGTTTTTTTCATGGATATTCCCCTGCTTTTTGAACAGGACTACAGTGCTTGGTTTGATGAAACGTGGCTGGTCTATGTGGACCGTGATGTTCAGGTGGAACGTTTCATGAAACGGGATCATCTTTCTAAGGAAGTAGCAGAGTCTCGTTTGGCCGCCCAATGGTCTTTAGAGAAAAAGAAAGATTTGGCCAGTCATGTTCTAGACAACAATGGCAGTCGTAATCAGCTTGTGGCTCAAGTAGTGAAGTTACTTGAAGGAGGCGATAGCTGTGCAAGAGATTAGTTGGAAAGAGAATCTTCGTGTCGCCTGGTTCGGTAGTTTTCTAACGGGCGCCAGCATTTCCTTGGTCGTTCCTTTCATGCCTATCTTTGTAGAGCAGTTGGGAATTGAAGGAGACCAAGTTGCTTTTTATGCTGGATTAGCCATCTCAGTTTCGGCTGTTTCAGCAGCTCTAGTTTCTCCCATCTGGGGTATTCTTGCTGACAAGTATGGTCGAAAACCCATGATGATTCGAGCGGGTCTTGCCATGACCATCACTATGGGAGGTTTGGCCTTCGTGCCAAATATCTATTGGCTACTCTTTTTGCGCTTGCTCAATGGTGTATTTACTGGATTTGTCCCCAATGCAACAGCCTTGATTGCTAGTCAGGTACCCAAAGATAAGTCTGGAGCGGCTCTGGGGACTCTATCTACAGGTGTTGTTGCAGGAACATTGACGGGCCCCTTTGTTGGAGGCTTTATTGCTGAAATTTTTGGAATTCGTAATGTCTTTTTATTAGTAGGTGCTTTCTTATTTTTAGCTGCAATCCTGACTATTTTCTTTATCAAGGAAGATTTTCAACCAGTGGCTAAGGAGAAGGCTATCCCAACGAAAGAAGTATTTTCTTCTTTCAAGTATCCTAGGCTTTTAGTAAATCTGTTTTTGACGAGCTTCGTCATTCAATTTTCAGCTCAATCAATTGGCCCCATTTTAGCTCTCTATGTGCGGGACTTAGGGCAGACTGAGAATCTCCTCTTTGTATCAGGATTAATCGTATCCAGCATGGGATTTTCTAGCATGATGAGTGCTGGAATTCTAGGAAAACTTGGCGATAAGGTAGGGAATCATAGATTGTTAGTTGCAGCGCAGATTTATTCCGTCATCATTTACCTTCTTTGTGCCCATGCAACCAGCCCCTTTCAACTTGGCTTGTATCGTTTTCTCTTTGGTTTGGGAACGGGAGCTCTCATACCAGGTGTCAATGCGCTTCTTAGCAAAATGACTCCAAAATCAGGTATTTCAAGGATTTTCGCCTTCAACCAAGTCTTTTTTTACCTCGGTGGAGTGATCGGACCTATGGCGGGATCCGCAGTTGCAGGATATTTGGGCTACCATGCTGTCTTTTATGCGACAGCAGCCTGTGTGGCTTTCAGTTGTTTATGTAACTTAGTGCAATTTAGATCATTATTAAAAGTAAAGGAAATCTAGTGCGAGTAAAAATCAATCTCAAGTGCTCCTCTTGTGGCAGCATGAATTATCTAACCAGTAAGAACTCCAAAACCCATCCAGACAAGATTGAGGTGTTAAAATATTGTCCAAAGGAAAGAAAAGTAACTTTACATCTTGAATCTAAGTAGAATTTATGGTAAAATAATAGGGATTTTAAGGAGTTTGATATGTATAACCTATTATTA
>CAUVSV010000070.1:0-3061 GCA_963554735.1 Streptococcus oralis | reverse complement strand
GCTAAAGTCAACTTGGTGGGTTAAAAAGGAATCCACCTTGAGGATGTTGTCACCCAAGATATGCCCATCCTTGAGGATGCGCTCTTCTAATAATTTCATAAGACCTCCTAAAGTCTAAAAGATACTTCATTTGCTTGTCTAGAGTTTCTAGCAAGAAATAGAAAAAGGACCTACTTAATCCCCTAAGTAAGTCCCCAAAATAGGCATGGCCAACACCATACCTTCAGCTGACATACTCATTGTTAGGTGTTACGGCACCTTGTAGAAACGTCGTGCCAATTCACGACATAAACAAGTAAAATGATATTCAATTTTAAACAGGTTACTGCCAATGTTTTTATTTTACACCAATTAGCTTTATAAATCAAATATTTTGTTAGCAAATAGTTCATAAAAGCGAACGAATAAAAGGCTGCAACGCTAGAAAGTATTGTAGCCTTTTATTCTTCTATTCGCTAAATCTTAAAAAATAACCATCTGGATCCAAAACGGCAAATTCGTGAGGATAGATGTAGTGATCCCCAACACGAAATGTTCTCTTAGTCAAAGGACGATAAATAGGATAGTCAGCTTCCAGCAGTTTTTGGTGGAGCTGTGGGACATCTTCAATGCCAAAGGAAATATTGACACCGCGCCCGAAAGGATAGGTTAGTTGGGCTAATTCTTCTGTGCTGCCTTCTTCTAGCATAAGTTGGCAGTCTTCAAGCGAGAGGAAGAGAAATTTCTCCTCTGGACGCTCGTATTCGACAGAAAATCCCAGCAAGTCGCAGTAGAAGTGGCGTGACTTTTCGAGGTCAGATACTACAAATTCAGGAATGACAGCTTGATAGTCCATTAGCTTTCTCCTTAAAGTTCAATTTCCAATACAATCGGCGTATGGTCTTGACGCGCACCTGAGTCAATCATGTCAGACTTGGTCACCTTGTCAGCCACGCGGTTGCTAGTGAGCCAGTAGTCGATTCTCCAGCCTGTATTGTTGATTTTAGAAGTCTTGCTACGTTGGGCCCACCAAGTATAACGTTCTGGGACATCGCCGTGAATATGGCGGAAGGTGTCAGTAAATCCAGTTGCCAAGAGGTTGGTAAATCCAGCACGCTCCTCGTCTGTAAATCCTGGTGAACGGCGGTTGCTGGCAGGATTTGCAAGGTCGATTTCCTTGTGAGCTACGTTGTAGTCTCCAGTCGCAAGGACTGGTTTTTCTTTGTCTAGTTGCGCCAAATACTCAGCATATTTGACATCCCAGACTTGGCGTTCTTCCAAGCGTTTGAGCCCATCACCAGCGTTTGGAGTGTAAACTTGCGTTACGAAAAATGTATCAAATTCCAAGGTGATGATGCGGCCTTCCAAGTCCATGGTAGAAGGAGCACCGATTTCTGGGAAGCTAATTGTTGGTGTGAGTTCTTTCTTATAGAGGAACATGGTTCCAGCGTAGCCTTTGCGGGCAGGTTCTTGAGAGGAACGCCAAGTGTTTTCATAACCTGGGAAGAGTTCTTCTAAAATATCCAAGTGTTTTTTTGTAGGCCCTTTTGCAGAAAGCTTGGTTTCCTGAATAGCGATAATATCAGCATTTTCGGCTACCAAGGTTTGTAGGACTTCTTGGGACAATTTTGCACGAGCTGAGTCGCTCGTTAGGGCTGCATTGAGGGAATCAATATTCCATGAGATGAGTTTCATAAAGTTACCTTTTTCATTCAGATTACAGACTATATTATACCAAAAAAAGGCGCATTTCCCCAACGTATGGTTTGAAAAATCACCCTCTTTCGTTTATAATTAAGAATGATTTTATGAAAGGGAGTGAAAACACATGAAATTCTATTCTTATGACTATGTCCTCAGCCAAATTGGTCAGCAAAATGGCATCATGCTTGGTTTAGGGATTGTCCTATTAGCTGTGACAGGATTTTTAGCTTTCAAGGCTTATCATGATAAAAAGGGGACCAAATTTCGTGAGTTGGTCATGATTTCAGCTTTGACCTTATTAGCTCTCCTTTTGGTCAGCATCACAACTTATCAAAACAATCAAGTATCTAATAATAAATTTCAAGCTTCACTTCATTTCATCGAGCTTGTTTCCAAAGAATTGGGAGTAGACAAGTCAGAGGTTTATGTCAATACTTCTGCCGACACGGATGGCGCACTTATCAAGGTCGGAGATCGCTATTACCGTGCCCTGAACGGAAGTGAGCCAGACAAGTATCTGTTAGAGAAAGTGGAATTGCATAAAACAGATGCAATTGAACTGGTGGAGGTGAACAAATGACACTCAATTATATCGAAATTTTAATTAAACTAGCCTTGGGTCTCTTTTCTCTGGTTTTCGTAATTAATGTGACCGGAAAGGGCAACCTAGCGCCTAACTCAGCGATAGATCAAATTCAGAACTATGTACTCGGGGGGATCATCGGTGGGGTGATTTACAATAGCGCTATCAGTATCCTTCAGTATGCAGTTATCTTGATCATGTGGACCATTCTGGTCTTGACTCTCAAATGGCTGAACAACAATGTTCATTTTGTAAAACGTTTGATTGATGGGAAGCCAACCCTGCTTATCAAAAATGGGAAGATTGATCCAGAAGCCTGCCGTTCGGTTGGTTTATCAGCAGCGGATGTAGCTCTTAAGCTCCGTAGCCAGGGAATTTTCCAAATGAAACAAGTCAAACGCGCTATGCAGGAGCAAAACGGTCAACTCATCGTAGTCCAAATGGGAGATGAGAATCCCAAGTATCCTGTTGTCACAGACGGTGTGATCCAAGTTGAAATTTTGGAGACCATTGGTCGGAGCGAAGAATGGCTGCTTGATAACCTCAGCAAACAAGGGTATGACAATGTGGCCAATATCTTTATCGCTGAGTATGACAAGGGTGTCGTCTCAGTCGTAACTTATGAATAAGAAAAACCTGGGGTCTTGTACTCTTCAAAAATCAAATTCAAACTGCGTCAACGTCGCCTTGCCGTATGTAGGTTACTGACTTCGTCAGTTCTATCTACAACCTCAAAGCAGTGCTTTGAGCAGCCTGCGGCTAGTTTCCTAGTTTGCTCTTTGATTTTCATTGAGT
>CAUVSV010000069.1:0-3295 GCA_963554735.1 Streptococcus oralis | reverse complement strand
GAAGATGTACCTAAGTCAGTACAAGAAGAAATCATTAAGAAAAACAAAGGTGAAGACTAATCAGTCCTCACTCTAGAAGGAAGTCACTTAGTGGCTTCCTTTTTTTGTCTTTAACTATTCATTTTTGCTGAATATAGTATACACATTTGGTCGCTAAGTGAGAAAGATACTAATTCTATCCAGAAAGAAAATATTCTAATTTGATAAATTAAAGTAAATAAAGGTTCCTAATTCCGTAGAAAAGTTAATAAAAATGAGGAAAAGATTCATAAATACACTTTTAGATAGAAAATTCAGAAAATTGACTCTTTTGCCTTGAAAATTTTTGAAAAAATGGTATGATAGTAACAAGCTATTTTTTTAAGAGAAGAGAAAGGGGAACAATGGAGAAAATCAGTTTAGAATCTCCTAAGACGGGGTCGGACCTAGTTTTGGAAACACTTCGGGACTTAGGGATTGATACCATTTTTGGTTATCCTGGTGGTGCAGTCTTACCTTTGTATGATGCGATATACAATTTTAAAGGTATTCGCCACATCTTAGGACGCCATGAGCAAGGTTGTTTGCACGAAGCTGAAGGATATGCCAAATCAACTGGAAAGTTGGGCGTTGCCGTCGTCACGAGTGGGCCGGGAGCAACAAATGCCATTACAGGGATTGCAGATGCCATGAGCGATAGCGTTCCCCTTTTGGTCTTTACAGGTCAGGTTGCGCGAGCTGGGATTGGGAAAGATGCCTTTCAGGAAGCAGACATCGTGGGGATTACCATGCCCATTACCAAATACAATTACCAAGTTCGTGAGACAGCAGATATTCCTCGTATCATTACGGAAGCTGTCCATATCGCAACGACTGGTCGTCCAGGTCCTGTTGTGATTGACTTGCCCAAGGATGTATCAGCTCTAGAGACAGATTTCATCTATTCGCCAGAAGTTAATTTACCAAGTTACCAACCGACGCTTGATCCGAATGACATGCAAATCAAGAAAATCTTGAAGCAATTGTCAAAAGCCAAGAAACCTGTTTTGTTAGCAGGCGGTGGTATCAGCTATGCGGAAGCTTCTAAGGAGCTCAATGAATTTGCTGAACGTTACCAAATTCCAGTAGTCACTAGTCTTTTAGGGCAAGGTACCATTGCAACGAGTCATCCGCTCTTCCTAGGGATGGGAGGCATGCACGGTTCTTTCGCAGCCAACATTGCAATGACGGAAGCGGACTTTATGATTAGTATTGGTTGCCGTTTCGATGACCGCTTGACTGGAAATCCTAAGACCTTTGCGAAGAATGCTAAGGTTGCTCACATTGATATTGACCCAGCTGAGATTGGCAAGATTATCAGTGCAGATATTCCTGTAGTGGGGGATGCTAAGAAAGCCTTGCAGATGCTACTGGCAGAACCAACTGTTCATAACAATACTGAAAAGTGGATTGAAAAAGTCACCAAGGACAAGAATCGAGTTCGTTCTTATGATAAGAAAGAACGTGTGGTTCAACCGCAGGCCGTTATTGAACGCATCGGTGAGTTGACGAATGGGGATGCCATTGTTGTCACAGACGTCGGGCAACACCAAATGTGGACAGCTCAGTATTATCCTTACCAAAATGAGCGTCAGTTAGTCACTTCAGGTGGTTTGGGTACCATGGGCTTCGGAGTTCCTGCAGCTATTGGAGCCAAGATTGCCAATCCAGAAAAAGAAGTCATCCTTTTTGTCGGTGATGGTGGTTTCCAAATGACCAACCAAGAGCTAGCAATCCTAAACATCTACAAGGTGCCGATTAAGGTTGTCATGTTGAATAACCACTCACTAGGAATGGTTCGTCAGTGGCAGGAATCCTTCTATGAGGGTAGAACTTCCGAGTCAGTCTTTGATACACTTCCTGACTTCCAGCTGATGGCACAGGCTTACGGCATCAAAAACTATAAATTTGATAATCCAGAGACGATAGAGAAGGATCTAGAAGTCATTCTAGAGGATGTGCCCATGTTTATTGAGGTGGACATTTCTCGTAAGGAACAGGTCTTACCGATGGTACCAGCTGGTAAGAGCAATCATGAGATGTTGGGGGTGAAGTTCCATGCGTAGAATGTTAACAGCTAGATTGCAAAACCGTTCAGGAGTTTTGAATCGTTTTACAGGTGTCCTTTCTCGTCGTCAAGTCAATATTGAGAGTATCTCAGTTGGTGCGACAGAGAACCCCAATGTATCACGTATCACCATCATTATTGATGTAGCTTCTCATGATGAAGTAGAGCAAATCATTAAACAGCTCAATCGTCAGATTGATGTGATTCGCATTCGAGATATCACAGATAAACCACACTTGGAAAGAGAAGTTATCTTGGTAAAGGTATCTGCTCCTGCTGAAAAGCGTGCAGAAATTTTGGCCATTATCCAACCTTTCCGTGCAACAGTAGTAGATGTGGCTCCAAGCTCAATCACCGTCCAGATGACGGGAAATGCTGAAAAGAGTGAAGCTTTATTGCGAGTGATTCGACCATATGGTATTAAAAATATCGCTCGTACGGGTGCAACTGGATTTACCCGCGATTAATACTCTTTGATTTTCATTGAGTATAAAAATAACTTAAATTTGTTAAACCAGCCTATAAGGCAATAAAAAATAGAAAAGAGAGAAAAACTATGGCAGTTCAAATGGAATACGAAAAAGATGTTAAAGTAGCAGCGCTTGACGGTAAAAAAATCGCCGTAATCGGCTATGGTTCACAAGGACATGCGCATGCTCAAAATTTGCGTGATTCAGGTCGTGATGTCATCATCGGTGTGCGTCCAGGTAAATCTTTTGACAAAGCAAAAGAAGACGGATTTGACACTTACACAGTAGCAGAAGCAACTAAATTGGCTGACGTTATTATGATTTTGGCACCAGATGAAATCCAACAAGAATTGTACGAAGCAGAAATCGCTCCAAACTTGGAAGCTGGAAATGCAGTTGGATTTGCTCATGGTTTCAATATCCACTTTGAATTTATCAAAGTACCTGCAGATGTGGATGTCTTCATGTGTGCTCCTAAAGGACCAGGACACTTGGTACGTCGTACTTACGAAGAAGGATTTGGTGTGCCAGCTCTTTATGCAGTCTACCAAGACGCTACAGGAAATGCTAAAAACATTGCTATGGACTGGTGTAAAGGTGTTGGGGCAGCTCGTGTTGGTTTGCTTGAAACAACTTACAAAGAAGAAACTGAAGAAGATTTGTTTGGTGAACAAGCCGTACTTTGTGGTGGTTTGACTGCCCTTATCGAAGCAGGTTTTGAAGTCTTGACAGAAGCAGG
>CAUVSV010000068.1:0-3364 GCA_963554735.1 Streptococcus oralis | reverse complement strand
ATCAAGGAGGGCATTCGTAGCCGTCTCTTTGATTCCATTGAGGCTGCCCTTCGTATCGCAGAAGGTTATGTGATTATCGACACTATGGACGATTCTGAGTTGCTCTTTTCTGAGCATTATGCCTGTCCAGTTTGTGGTTTTACAGTACCAGAGTTAGAGCCTCGTCTCTTCTCCTTTAATGCTCCTTTTGGCTCGTGTAGTGAGTGTGACGGTTTGGGCATCAAGCTGGAGGTGGATGTTGACTTGGTGGTTCCTGATACCAGCAAAACCTTGCGTGAGGGAGCATTAGCACCTTGGAATCCTATCTCATCCAACTACTATCCAAATATGCTAGAGCAGGCCATGACAGCCTTTGGAGTGGATATGGATAAGCCTTTTGAGGACTTGTCAGAAGAAGATAAAAACTTGATTCTCTACGGGTCTGATGGCAAGGAATTCCATTTCCACTATGAAAATGAATTTGGCGGTGTGCGCGATATTGACATTCCTTTTGAGGGGGTTGTCAATAATATCAAGCGTCGTTACCATGAGACTAACAGTGACTACACCCGTACCCAGATGCGCCTCTACATGAATGAGCTGACCTGCGGAACTTGCCACGGCTATCGTCTCAATGACCAGGCTTTGTCTGTTCGTGTAGGTGGCGAGCAAGGGCCACATATCGGAGAAATTTCAGACCTGTCTATCGCAGACCACTTGGAGTTGGTGAGTCAGTTGACCTTGTCTGAAAATGAAGCCATCATCGCCCGTCCCATTCTCAAGGAAATCAAGGATCGCTTGACCTTCCTCAATAACGTGGGACTCAACTATTTGACTCTGTCACGTTCGGCAGGAACCCTTTCAGGTGGGGAGAGTCAGCGTATTCGCTTGGCAACCCAGATTGGGTCCAACCTATCAGGTGTCCTTTATATCCTGGATGAGCCGTCGATTGGTCTTCACCAGAGGGATAATGACCGCCTGATTGCTAGTCTGAAAAAGATGCGTGACTTGGGCAATACTCTCATCGTGGTAGAACATGACGAAGATACCATGCGCGAGGCGGATTATCTGATTGACGTTGGTCCGGGTGCCGGTGTTTTTGGTGGAGAGATTGTCGCTGCAGGAACACCCAAGCAGGTGGCTCGCAACAGCAAGTCTATCACAGGCCAGTATTTGTCAGGGAAACGTGCCATTCCAGTGCCAGCAGAGCGCCGTGCCGGAAATGGTCGCTTTATCGAAGTGACGGGAGCGCGTGAGAACAACTTGCAAAATATCACTGCTCGCTTCCCATTGGGAAAATTCATCGCAGTGACAGGGGTGTCAGGTTCAGGGAAGTCGACCTTGATTAACAGCATCCTCAAAAAAGCTATTGCTCAAAAACTCAACCGTAATTCAGACAAGCCTGGTAAATTCAAAACCATCACAGGGATTGAGCATGTAGACCGCTTGATTGACATTGACCAGAGCCCCATTGGACGAACGCCGAGGTCCAATCCAGCTACCTATACGGGAGTTTTTGACGATATACGAGACCTCTTTGCTCAGACAAATGAAGCTAAGATTCGAGGCTACAAGAAGGGCCGTTTCAGTTTCAACGTCAAGGGTGGTCGTTGCGAAGCCTGCTCAGGTGACGGGATTATCAAGATCGAGATGCACTTCTTGCCAGATGTTTACGTGGCTTGTGAAGTCTGCCACGGGACTCGCTACAACAGTGAAACCCTAGAAGTCCACTATAAGGAAAAAAATATCTCGCAGGTCTTGGACATGACCGTCAACGATGCGGTGGAATTCTTCCAACACATTCCCAAGATTCAACGCAAACTTCAGACCATCAAGGATGTGGGGCTGGGCTATGTAACGCTAGGGCAACCAGCTACAACCCTTTCTGGAGGAGAAGCTCAGCGTATGAAGTTAGCTAGTGAACTCCACAAACGCTCAACAGGTAAGTCTTTCTATATTCTGGATGAGCCGACGACAGGACTTCATACCGAGGATATCGCTCGCTTGCTTAAAGTCTTGGCTCGCTTTGTAGACGATGGCAATACTGTCCTCGTCATCGAGCACAATCTAGATGTTATCAAGACGGCAGACCATATTATCGATTTGGGACCTGAGGGCGGTGTCGGTGGTGGAACTATCATCGCAACAGGAACACCAGAAGAAGTAGCGGCCAATGAAGCCAGCTACACAGGACACTATTTGAAAGGAAAGTTACATCATGAATAAACGTGTGCAAGCATTTTTAGCTAAAATGCAAGAAAAAGAACTAGATGGAATCATTATCAATAACCTTAAAAACGTCTATTACCTGACTGGTTTTTGGGGTTCAAACGGAACCGTTTTTATCAGCCGTGACCGTCAGGTCTTGGTGACAGACTCTCGCTACATCATTGCAGCTAAGCAAGAAGTGACAGGGTTTGAAATTGTGGCTGATCGTGACGAATTGGCTGTCATTGCAGGCATTGTTAAGGATATGGGCTTGTCTCGCGTCGGTTTTGAGGACGAGATTTCGGTCTCATATTACCACCGTATGCAGGCAGCTTTTGCAGAAATCGACTTGCTTCCGCAGACTCAGTTTGTTGAAGCGCTTCGGATGATTAAAGATGAAGCGGAGATTGCGACTATTCGTAAGGCATGTTCTATCTCAGACCAAGCTTTCCGTGATGCGCTTGACTTTATCAAACCAGGAAAAACTGAGATCGAAATTGCCAACTTCCTTGATTTCCGCATGCGTGAGTTGGGAGCAGCAGGCTTGTCTTTTGATACCATTTTAGCAAGTGGCATCAACTCTTCTAAGCCCCATGCTCATCCAATGCACAAACCGGTTGAAGCGGGAGAAGCCATTACCATGGACTTCGGCTGTCTCTACGACCACTATGTCAGTGATATGACACGGACCATCTACCTCGGTCATGTCAGTGACGAGCAGGCAGAAATTTACAATACTGTCCTGAAAGCCAACCAAGCTCTGATTGATCAAGCTAAGGCAGGATTAGGTTTCCGTGACTTTGACAAAATTCCTCGTGATATTATCATCGAGGCAGGCTATGGCGACTACTTTACTCACGGTATTGGCCATGGTATCGGACTGGATATCCATGAGGAACCCTACTTTAGTCAAACTTCTACCGAGAGCATTCAAGCAGGTATGGTCTTGACTGATGAACCGGGTATCTATATTGAAGGTAAATACGGCGTTCGTATTGAAGACGATATCTTAATTACAGATAACGGTTGCGAATTGTTGACTCTAGCGCCGAAGGAATTAATTGTTATTTAAGAAAATTATGATAAATCATTGACTTTTATATTTTAAAGGTTTATACTGATAGACGAAAACGGTAGGTGAGGCTACCATAGGGATACGGATGACTACCGCAAAGCA
>CAUVSV010000067.1:0-3385 GCA_963554735.1 Streptococcus oralis | reverse complement strand
CACTTGGTGTGAAAGAACAATTGATCTTCCCAGAAATCAACTTTGATGACGTTGACAAAACTCGTGGTCTTGACATCGTTATCGTAACAACTGCTAACACTGACGAAGAGTCACGTGCATTGCTTACAGGCCTTGGAATGCCTTTTGCAAAATAATATAGGAGGTAAATCTAATGGCTAAAAAATCAATGATTGCTAAGAACAAACGTCCAGCGAAGTTCTCTACTCAAGCTTATACTCGTTGTGAAAAATGTGGTCGTCCACATTCAGTTTACCGCAAATTTAAACTTTGCCGTGTTTGCTTCCGTGAATTAGCTTACAAAGGACAAATTCCTGGTGTAACAAAAGCATCTTGGTAATATCATGATACAAAGAGCGTAACAACCACAGCAAAAATAGGAAAATTGGAGAAGGAGCGATGCTCCAAAACAAATTTATCTTTTTTTGCACAGGTTGTAGCTCGTGTTCAAATAAGAGTTCTCTCATTTGAATGTGTCAATACTATCTGAGCCCAGCTCAATCATTAACTAGCAAGTGCAACTTGCAAACTACTAGTAAGAGGAGAAAAACAAAATGGTTATGACTGACCCAATCGCAGACTTCCTAACTCGTATTCGTAACGCTAACCAAGCGAAACACGAAGTACTTGAAGTACCTGCATCAAACATCAAAAAAGGGATTGCTGAAATCCTTAAACGCGAAGGTTTTGTAAAAAACGTTGAAATCATCGAAGATGACAAACAAGGCATCATCCGTGTATTCCTTAAATACGGACCAAACGGTGAAAAAGTTATCACTAACTTGAAACGTGTTTCTAAACCAGGGCTTCGTGTCTACAAAAAACGTGAAGATCTTCCAAAAGTTCTTAACGGACTTGGAATTGCTATCCTTTCAACTTCTGAAGGTTTGCTTACTGATAAAGAAGCACGCCAAAAGAATGTTGGTGGAGAAGTTATCGCTTACGTTTGGTAATATTTAGCTCCCAATTTCTTTGTGACTCTTCGTTATCGTCTCTTGCCTAACCCAAAGTTATGCCTGCGAGACGATGCCTAGATTCACTTTGAAATCGAAACCTAAATATTCCTTTAAATCGAGAAATCGATTTAACCCCGTGAAAACTGGCCATTCTGGCCTGACAATTTAACAGGAGAAAATAAACATGTCACGTATTGGTAATAAAGTTATCGTGTTGCCTGCTGGTGTTGAAATCACTAACAATGACAACGTTGTAACTGTAAAAGGACCTAAAGGAGAACTTACTCGTGAGTTCTCAAAAGATATTGAAATTCGTGTGGAAGGTACTGAAGTAACTCTTCACCGTCCAAACGATTCAAAAGAAATGAAAACAATCCACGGAACAACTCGTGCCCTTTTGAACAACATGGTTGTTGGTGTATCAGAAGGATTCAAGAAAGAACTTGAAATGCGTGGGGTTGGTTACCGTGCACAACTTCAAGGATCTAAACTTGTTTTGGCTGTTGGTAAATCTCATCCAGACGAAGTTGAAGCTCCAGAAGGAATTACTTTTGAACTTCCAAACCCAACAACAATCGTTGTTAGCGGAATTTCAAAAGAAGTAGTTGGTCAAACAGCTGCTTACGTACGTAGCCTTCGTTCACCAGAACCATATAAAGGTAAAGGTATCCGTTACGTTGGTGAATTCGTTCGCCGTAAAGAAGGTAAAACAGGTAAATAATGTTGAGTGGTTGATTTTTAACCACCAACCTATTTTCCAACTTAGTGCATAGCACACGATTTAAAACTAAAGAGGTGAAAACTGTGATTTCAAAACCAGATAAAAATAAACTCCGCCAAAAACGCCACCGTCGCGTTCGCGGAAAACTCTCTGGAACTGCTGATCGCCCACGTTTGAACGTATTCCGTTCTAATACAGGCATCTACGCTCAAGTGATTGATGACGTAGCGGGTGTAACGCTCGCAAGTGCTTCAACTCTTGACAAAGAAGTTTCAAAAGGAACTAAAACTGAACAAGCCGTTGCTGTCGGTAAACTCGTTGCAGAACGTGCAAACGCTAAAGGTATTTCAGAAGTGGTGTTCGACCGCGGTGGATATCTATATCACGGACGTGTGAAAGCTTTGGCTGATGCAGCTCGTGAAAACGGATTGAAATTCTAATAGGAGGACACTAGAAAATGGCATTTAAAGACAATGCAGTTGAATTAGAAGAACGCGTAGTTGCTGTCAACCGTGTTACAAAAGTTGTTAAAGGTGGACGTCGTCTTCGTTTCGCAGCTCTTGTTGTTGTTGGTGACCACAATGGTCGCGTAGGATTTGGTACTGGTAAAGCTCAAGAAGTTCCAGAAGCAATCCGCAAAGCAGTAGAAGATGCTAAGAAAAACTTGATTGAAGTTCCTATGGTTGGAACAACAATCCCACACGAAGTTCTTTCAGAATTCGGTGGAGCTAAAGTATTGTTGAAACCTGCTGTAGAAGGTTCTGGAGTTGCCGCTGGTGGTGCAGTTCGTGCCGTTGTGGAATTGGCAGGTGTGGCAGATATTACATCTAAATCACTTGGTTCTAACACTCCAATCAACATTGTTCGCGCAACTGTTGAAGGTTTGAAACAATTGAAACGCGCTGAAGAAGTTGCTGCCCTTCGTGGTATTTCAGTTTCTGATTTGGCATAAGAAAGGGGATAAAATGGCTCAAATTAAAATTACTTTGACTAAGTCTCCAATCGGACGCATTCCATCACAACGTAAAACTGTTGTAGCACTTGGACTTGGCAAATTGAACAGCTCTGTTATCAAAGAAGACAACGCTGCTATCCGTGGTATGATCACTGCAGTATCTCACTTGGTAACAGTTGAAGAAGTAAACTAATGAATTTTTAGGGGATGTGGCAATACTCATCCCCTAAAACTAGGTATAGTCATCTAAGATGACCATGTATAGGCGAGTTGATAAGGGAGACAACCTTTTCTCTCTTATCGGCGCTAGCATTTTACAAAAGAGGAGAAAATAATAATGAAACTTCATGAATTGAAACCTGCAGAAGGTTCTCGTAAAGTACGTAACCGTGTTGGTCGTGGTACTTCATCAGGTAACGGTAAAACATCTGGTCGCGGTCAAAAAGGTCAAAAAGCTCGTAGCGGTGGCGGAGTTCGCCTTGGTTTTGAAGGTGGACAAACTCCATTGTTCCGTCGTCTTCCAAAACGTGGATTCACTAATATCAACGCTAAAGAATACGCAATTGTAAACCTTGACCAATTGAACGTCTTTGAAGACGGTGCAGAAGTAACTCCAGTTGTACTTATCGAAGCAGGAATTGTGAAAGCTGAAAAATCAGGAGTTAAAATTCTTGGTAACGGTGAGTTGACTAAGAAATTGACTGTGAAAGCAGCTAAATTCTCTAAATCAGCTGA
>CAUVSV010000066.1:0-3470 GCA_963554735.1 Streptococcus oralis | reverse complement strand
AATTAGAATTTTTTACGTTTACGAGCTGCTTCTGATTTACGTTTACGTTTTACAGAAGGTTTTTCATAGAATTCACGTTTGCGTGTTTCTTGAAGAGTACCAGCTTTAGTAACCGCACGTTTGAAACGACGAAGTGCATCGTCAAGAGATTCATTCTTACGTACTACTGTTTTAGACATTTTTTTCACTCCCTTCAAGTTCAAGATCTATTCCATTTTACACGCAAAATGAATATTTGTCAAGGGAAAACTGACATAAACTTATATTATCTTCCCTTTTCTTTTTAAAAGGAACAACGTATTAGAATAGATGTCATAATAGCGAAAAAAATTATTTTAATCCTGTTCAGAAACAACTTTTATTTCTTTATCATTTACAATAACAGCTTGTGAATTGTTCATTCGCATTAAGTCGAGCTGATTTTTATAGGTTTCAAAGGTCTTCTTGCTACTATCAGTAAAAGGCTCCTCACTATAATGTGGAAGGATGTAAAAATCCACTTCATCCAATCCCGTTGTATCCGATAACTCTTTCGCTACCGTCTTGTCGTCCATGAGCTTATTGTAGTCAATATCCTTGGCGGTAATGATAGCCCCTGCTGATTCTCCCACATAGATCAGCCCATCTCTTATTTGTTCTTTGATAAGAGATAGGAGTTGCTTTTTCTTTAATTCTTGCAATAAATAAAAGGTATTCCCGCCAGAGATATAAAGAATTTTGCTTTGGAAAATCTTTGCCTGTGCAGTTTCTCGATCACAAGAAGCAATATCTAGAACCTCTATCTCAAATCCTAAATCTTTGAATGTTTGCTGAGCCTCATCGATATAGGCAGTATAATCCTCTTTGTTCCCAGCGGTAGGAATAAATAAAACCTTATTTTCTAGATTCTTTTCCTTTGCATAATCGCTAAAAAGCTTTTTGACTCCAGCAAAGTATGAACATAAAAATAATTGTTTCATGACTGTACCTCCATTAATGTTTAACAATTTTATAAAGGATCCACGCTCCCTTTCTTTGACTAGTTATAAGCTCAAACCCTATTAACAACAAGAATCGTCTAAATGCTTCTTCGCTTTGGACCTCTGGTAAAAAGTAAGACAACTTGTTATATTCACAAGCCAGTAAGAGCATCCCGTCTGATTTGAGTATTCTTCGAAGTTCCATAAAAGAAGCCTCTAGATCCTGCCAATGAAAATGAGTTTGAAAAGCTGTGATTAAATCAAAACTTTCATCAGAAAAGCCTGTATCCCTAACGTCTCTTCGTTCAAAATTTATATTAGTTATCTCTATCTGTTTGGCTTGAGCTATTGCTACATCTGAAATATCAATTCCAGTTATAGTACTTTGCGGAAAAGTTTCTTTCAGTTGGATGGTTGAACGGCCATTCCCAACTCCTACATCTAAGATTGCAGGGTAAAATGTCCTATCCAGATGACGAATTGCCCATACAAACATGGGGAGATAGGCTCTATTCCACAATTTCATCATTCGTTTTCCTAGAAAGCCCGAAGGGTTCTTTGATTGCTGAATGAGACGAGAAAACAGTAACATCAAAAGTAAAAAACAAGTAAAACCAATTATATAAATCAAAGTCTAGCCTCCTCGTATAACTTTATTATACCACTTTAGCAGGATAGTGAACAATTGATGCAAAATAATTAAACGATTTTCAAACCAATTACCAAAAAGAGAGAACCAATTGGTTCTCTCTTTCTGTTAGACTGACATCTTCTTAGATAGCGATGAATGTAATCATTTCAATCAAGTATCTAAAACAACTTACTAGATGATTTTCGCTACTAATTATTCTTCCTCAGATTTCTTTCTTTGAGCTAGAGAAATCAATCCCATACCTGATAAAGCAGCCAATAGACCAGCTGTCAAGTGAGATGTCTCCTCAGAACCCGTATTTGGAAGAGTTTTAGCAGTTCTTTCTTCTGTAATATCTTGTTGTTCTGGATTTTCAACGACAGGAAGTTCTACTACGGTTGGAGTATAGAATCCTGAAATGATATTTCCATTGCGATCTTTACGGATCACTTTCACACCTTTGGCTTGCCCTACAAAGTCTGCCTCTGGAGTAAAGGTGACGGTGCCATCTGGTGAGATTACATAAGTTCCTTCACCTGGAACGACTTTTTCAGTTGTTCCATCTTCAAAGGTTGGCGGAACTGTCAGATCGACATCACCTGTAAAGCTTGGTTTACCAGTCTGAGTTTGACCTTTAAGACCTTCTGATGTCGCATCACTCACTTGTGTTTGTCCAAGGACAGTTGGTGTGTAGCGAGCAGTAACTACATTTCCATACACATCCAAACGTTTCACAACCAATCCTTTAGCTGTACCAACAAAGTCTGGTTCTGGAGTAAAGGTAATCTTACCATCTTTATCAATTGTATAGCTTCCTTCACCCGGAACAATCATATTCGTGCTACCATCCTCAAATGTTGGTGGTACAGTCGAATCGATATGTCCTTCAAACACTGGTGTTGCCACTTGTGGTTGGCCTTTTGCTCCTGTAGAAGCCGTATCATGACCAGTAGATGGATCTACAACTGTTGGACGATAGCTTGCAGTAACTGGGGTACCGTTCTTATCCTTACGAACGATTGTTACGCCAGTTCCTTTTCCTACAAAGTCTGCCTCTGGAGTGAAGGTGACGGTGCCATCTGGTGAGATTGTATAAGTTCCTTCACCTGGAATCACTTTTTCAGTTGATCCATCTTCAAATGTTGCTACCACTGTTTCATCGATTGGAACAAGCGGATTACCACCTTCAAATGTTGGCGTACCTGTTTGAACAAGCCCCTTAATGTTCACTGAAGAAGTATCTTTACCAGTTGGTGTTACCTTAGTAAACTCTGGACTGTAAGTCGCAGTGACTGGGGTGCCATTCTTATCTACACGTTTCACTGTGACTGGATCTGGGTTTCCTACAAACTGTTTATCTGGAGTGAAGGTCACACTTCCGTCTGGCGCAATTGTGTAGGTTCCTTGACCTGGAATAGACTTCTCCTTGCTGCCATCTTCGAAGGTTGGATCAACTGTTTCATCGATTGGAACCAATGGATCGCCACCTTGGAAGGTTGGGGTACCAGTTTGCGGAAGACCTTGAGGACCTGTGCTGGTTGCGTTAGTGCTGGTTGGGGTTACCTTAGTCACTGTTGGGGTATAGGTCGCAGTGACTGGGGTGCCATTCTTATCCACACGTTTGACTGTGACTGGATCCGGTGTGCCAACATATTGTTTTTCTGGTGTAAAGGTAATAGAGCCATCTGGATTGATGCTGTATTCACCTACACCTGGAACTGTTTTCGTTGACTGTCCATCTTCGAAAGTCATTGGTTTCGTATCATCAATTGGAACCAATGGATTACCTTCTGTGAAGGTTGGGGTGCCGGTTTGTGGAACACCCTGAGGACCTGTGCTGGTTGCGTTAGTGCTGGTTGGGGTTACCTTAGTCACTGTTG
>CAUVSV010000065.1:0-4194 GCA_963554735.1 Streptococcus oralis | reverse complement strand
AGTTGAAAGAAATGAAACTCCGCATTGAAGATGCCCTCAACGCTACTCGTGCAGCCGTTGAAGAAGGAATCGTTGCAGGTGGTGGAACTGCTCTTGCCAATGTCATTCCAGCCGTTGCTGATTTGGAATTGACAGGAGATGAAGCGACAGGGCGCAATATTGTTCTCCGTGCCTTGGAAGAACCTGTCCGTCAAATCGCCCACAATGCAGGATTTGAAGGGTCTATCGTTATCGATCGCTTGAAGAATGCTGAAGTTGGTACAGGCTTCAACGCAGCAACTGGCGAATGGGTCAACATGATTGAAGAAGGAATCATTGACCCAGTGAAAGTGAGCCGTTCAGCCCTTCAAAATGCAGCATCTGTAGCCAGCTTGATTTTGACAACAGAAGCAGTCGTAGCCAATAAACCAGAACCAGTAGCCCCAGCTCTAGCAATGGATCCAAGCATGATGGGCGGGATGATGTAAAAGCAACTTATAAAAACCACAAAAGGAGGGAACATAATCCCTCCTTTTATGGTTTTCTCTTCTAAAATTGATTTGAGCTCTCCTAACTTATATGATAAAATAAGACTAGAAAAAGGAGAAGAACATGATTGATGTAGAAGAAATTCTGAGCAAGATGAATCCCAATCAGAAGATTAATTATGACCGTGTTATGCAAAAAATGGTTCAAGTTTGGGAGAAAAATGAGCAACGTCCCACTATTCTCATGCATGTTTGCTGTGCTCCTTGTAGTACCTACACCCTAGAATACCTGACCAAATACGCGGATGTGACCATCTATTTTGCCAATTCCAATATCCATCCCAAGGCAGAATACCACAAGCGAGCTTACGTCACCAAGAAATTTGTCAGTGATTTCAATGAGCGAACAGGAAGTACAGTCCAGTACCTAGAAGCTCCCTATGAACCCAATGAATACCGGAAGTTAGTCAGAGGACTGGAAGAAGAACCTGAAGGTGGTGACCGTTGCAAGGTTTGTTTTGACTACCGTCTGGATAAAACAGCACAGGTAGCTATGGACTTGGGCTTTGACTACTTTGGTTCAGCTTTGACCATCAGTCCCCATAAGAATTCTCAAACCATCAACAGCATCGGAATCGATGTGCAAAAGATTTACACCACCCACTATCTTCCAAGTGATTTCAAGAAAAATCAAGGCTACAAGCGCTCGGTGGAGATGTGCGAGGAGTATGATATCTATCGTCAATGTTATTGTGGATGCGTCTATGCAGCTCAAGCCCAGAACATTGACCTTGTTCAGATTAAGAAGGATGCCACGGCTTTCTTGTTGGATAAGGATGTTGAAAAAGACTATTCTCATATCAAGTTTACTGTCACTAAATTAGATATATAGCAATTAACCCAGCTTCCAGGCTGGATTTTTCAAATAAAAAACCAGGGCTCTCACCCCGGTTTGACAACTTTACCGATTCTTTAGTTCTATGTAGCGTTTGTACCAAATGTTGACATAGGCCTCTGAGAAAGGACCGCGTCCATTGTTGATCCAATCAACAAGGATTTTAACATGCTCTTTCAAAATATAGTCTAAATCATCAGAATACTTCATTTTGCGTTTATGGCGCTCATACTCTTCAACGTCCAAGAGACGCTTTTCACCATCAGTGAAGACCTTGACATCCAAATCATAATCAATGTATTTCAGGGCTTCCTCATCTAGATAGTAAGGACTTGCCATATTGCAATAGTAGGAAATCCCATTGTCACGAATCATAGCAATGATATTAAACCAATATTTTTTGTGAAAGTAAACAATAGCCGGTTCTCGAGTCACCCAACGACGACCGTCACTTTCGGTAACAAGTGTGTGGTCGTTGACGCCGATAATGGCGTTCTCTGTTGTTTTTAGTACCATGGTGTCCCGCCAAGTACGGTGAAGACTCCCATCATGCTTATAACTTTGAATTGTAATAAAGTCGCCTTCTTTTGGAAGTTTCATAACTAACCAACTTTCTACAATTTATAAGTTTATCGTCTACTATTATATCATAAATTGGTCTAATTTTTTTGAATTTTACACGAAAATGTTAAAGATATTCTCTGAGAGCGCTGGCTATATCCGAAAAATCATAGCCTTTTCGAGCTAAAACTTGGGTTAAACGCTGTTTAAGTTCGTATCCTTCATACTTTCGAGCATATTTAGCATATTGTTTGTCGAGCTCTTTAAAAATGAGTTCTTGGGTCGTTTCTTGGTCGACTTGACTGTCCAGGTCATCAAAGGCACTTTTAGCATCAGCATAGGAGAATCCCTTGTTCGTCAAGTTTTGGATAATCTTATCTTGCAAAGCGCGAGCAGGAAGCTTTCCGGTGTATTTTTTAAGTAGTTTCTCAGCTACACGTTGAGCAACTTCTGTATAGTCAAAATCCTTTAGAACACCTTCAATAGTTGATTTAGCAACTCCTTTTTGAGACAGTTTTTGAGTTAGTAAATAGGGTCCTTTATCTCCAGAAAGTTGATTGGCATTGATGATGGAATAAGCATACTGACGGTCATTAATCCAATTTTCCTCCTTGAGGGCTTGAATGACTTGTGGGATGGTTTTGTCATCAATCTCATATTTAACTAAATAGTCTCTGACTTCTTTTTCAGTACGAGCCTTGAAGGATAGATGGTAGAGAGCGAGGTTCTTACCATAAGAAAACTGAGCAAAATCCTGAATCTCGGTCAGTTCTTCTTTACTAATGACCTTATCTCGAGATAGCATAAAACGGACAATGGTATCTTCCGTGATATAAGAGGTTTGCTGATGATCTAGCTCCATCAGGTAGAGGCGTTTTTTCTTTTCAAGTTTTGTGATTTTCATAGTTCTATTATACCCTAAAATGTGATAAGATAGGGGTATGAATCTAAAAGTCAAACAAAAAATACCTTTAAAAATCAAGCGGATGGGCATCAATGGTGAGGGAATCGGTTTCTACCAGAAAACCCTCGTTTTTGTGCCAGGCGCCCTCAAAGGAGAAGACATCTATTGTCAGATTACTTCTATTAAACGTAACTTTGTTGAAGCCAAATTGCTAAAGGTTAATAAGAAGTCTAAATTTCGAGTCGTACCAGCTTGTACGATTTATAATGAATGTGGTGGTTGCCAAATCATGCACCTCCACTATGATAAACAGTTAGAGTTCAAAACGGATTTGCTCCACCAAGCCCTGAAAAAATTCGCTCCTGCGGGATATGAAAGTTATGAAATCCGTCCAACTATCGGGATGCAGGAACCAAAGTACTACCGTGCTAAGCTTCAATTCCAGACTCGGAAATTTAAAAATCAGGTCAAAGGAGGTTTGTATGCGCAAAACTCTCATTACCTCGTAGAGTTAAAAGACTGTTTGGTGCAAGATAAGGAAACCCAAGTGATAGCGAATCGTCTAGCTGAACTTCTTACTTACCACCAAATTCCAATTACAGATGAGAGAAAAACGCTCGGTGTTCGCACCATCATGGTACGCAGAGCAAGAAAAACGGGGCAAGTCCAGATTATTATTGTCACAAATCGCCAGCTTAATTTGAATCAACTAGTCAAAGACCTAGTCAAGGATTTTCCAGAAGTCGTCACGGTTGCAGTCAATACAAACACAGCAAAAACAAGTGAAATCTATGGGGAAAAGACGGAAATTATCTGGGGTCAAGAGAGTATTCAAGAAGGAGTACTGGACTATGAGTTTTCTCTCTCGCCCCGTGCTTTCTATCAGCTTAATCCGGAGCAGACAGAAATTCTCTATAGTGAAGCAGTTAAGGCTCTGGATGTTAGCGAAGAGGATCATCTGATCGATGCATATTGCGGTGTTGGGACAATCGGATTTGCCTTTGCAAATAAGGTCAAGAGTCTCAGAGGAATGGATATTATTCCGGAAGCCATAGAAGATGCCAAGAGAAATGCTCAAAAAATGGGGTTTGACAATACCCATTACGAAGCGGGAACAGCTGAAGAGATTATTCCACGCTGGTATCAAGAAGGCTACCGAGCAGATGCCTTGATAGTCGATCCTCCTCGTACAGGTTTAGATGATAAGCTGTTGGATACCATTCTAACCTATGTTCCAGAAAAAATGGTCTATGTATCCTGCAATGTTTCGACCTTGGCTCGAGATTTGGTTAAAATAGTAAAAGTCTATGACCTCCAGTATATCCAGTCAGTCGATATGTTTCCCCACACTGCACGAACAGAAGCAG
>CAUVSV010000064.1:0-4199 GCA_963554735.1 Streptococcus oralis | reverse complement strand
CCTTTACCCGCTGCTAAAATAATGGCATAATTTGACATAATCTTCTCTTTTCTCTAGAAATTCCCTTATATTATACCATAATTTAGTTTCTTAGGAGTAAACAAACAAAGAAATAGGGAAAAGACGCCCATATATTCACTTTTTCCGATGTTTTCTTTGATTTTTTTACCTATTTACGTTAAACTATTTAAATATGAGAAAAAAGATTCATCCAGCTATTATTTTTACTTTATTTACTATATTTATAGCTATTTTGATCCTCAATAGACCAACTTATGAAGACCATCCTATCAAGTCAAAACCCAATGCAGTCCAGGTTGAAAATCAGGCCTTGCATAATCTTGACAAACCTATTATTGATGTCTCTGGTTGGCAAAGACCTGAGGAAATCAACTACGATACCTTGTCTCAAAATATTTCTGGTGTTATTGTTCGTGTCCACAATGGGGCTCAACATACTGAAAAAAATGATGCCGCTTATGCCAATGGTATTGATAAAGCCTATAAAAGTCATATTACAGAATTTCAAAAGCGTAATGTCCCAGTTGGAGTCTATGCCTATCTAGCTAGCCCCAGCAAGGAGGAAATGGAAAAAGCCGCTGAAGTTTTCTATAATGCTGCTTCTCCTTACAACCCTAGTTACTATTGGCTCGATGTTGAAGAAAAAACAATGTCTGATATGAACGAAGGTGTTGAAGCTTTTAGGGCTAAACTAGAAGCGCTTGGCGCCAAAAATATCGGAATTTACATCGGTGTTTATTTTATGCAAGAGCATAGTATCAATACAGATAAGTTCTCTGCTGTCTGGATTCCATCTTATGGAACGGATTCAGGTTACTTTGAAACCACGCCTAATACTGATTTAGACTATGACCTCCATCAATATACTTCAAAAGGAAGAATTGCTGGATTTGAGCATCATTTAGATATTAACCTCATTTCTACCTTGAAGGAAAAAGAAGAAACCTTCAGAAAGCTATTTTTAAGACCATAAAACAAGTGAAAATCGTAACTTTTTCACTTGTTTTTTCATTTTTTTGCCGTCTGTGTTATAATTGTTAGAATAGAGAAGAATTTTATGAAATTGAGGATTTGATTATGTTTTCATGGATTGCAAGAGTTATTAAAGGAATAGTCATCGCCTTAGGATTTATCCTACCTGGAATTTCTGGTGGTGTTTTAGCAGCGATTTTGGGAATTTACGAGCGAATGATTAGTTTTCTGGCTCATCCCTTTAAGGATTTTAAAGAGAATGTCCTATACTTTATCCCAGTAGCAATCGGGATGTTGCTAGGCATTGGTTTGTTTTCTTATCCAATCGAGTATCTGCTAGAAAATTACCAAGTATATGTTTTATGGAGTTTTGCTGGAGCTATCATCGGTACAGTTCCTAGCCTCCTTAAAGAATCTACTCGAGAATCTGATCGCGATAAGATTGACCTAGTCTGGTTCTGGACCACCTTTATCCTTTCAGGAGTCGGGCTCTACGCGCTAAATTTTGTTGTTGGTTCTCTCAGTGCTAGTTTCGCTAGTTTCATCTTAGCGGGTGCTCTTTTAGCTCTAGGTGTCTTGGTGCCTGGTTTAAGTCCGTCAAATCTACTCTTGATTTTAGGACTGTACGCTCCAATGCTCACTGGTTTTAAGACCTTTGATTTATTCGGTACCTTCCTTCCTATCGGAATTGGTGCAGGTGCAACCCTCATCATTTTTTCAAAATTAATGGACCACGCCTTAAACAACTATCACTCTCGTGTTTATCACTTTATCATTGGAATTGTTCTTTCAAGTACTCTCTTAATTTTGATTCCAAATGCTGGAAATACTGAAAGTATCCAATACACAGGACTTTCCATTGTGAGCTATGTTCTCGTTGCCTTCTTCTTTGCGCTTGGTATCTGGCTTGGTATCTGGATGAGTCAATTGGAGGATAAGTATAAATAATGGCGAAAAAAGTAAAGATTAAAAAAACTCTTGTTGAGCAAATCTTGACCAAGGCGGGTATTGACCATACTGGTATTCAGATCAATGCGCTTGAGGGTGAACTTCCTTCGGAATATGATCGAACTCATATCTTTAAAACCTTGGCTCTGCTGGGTGATAAGACGGGGCCAATCATCGGAATCGTTCCCATAACAGAACACCTCGCTGAGAAAAAACTAGCAAAGGTTTCTGGTAATAAAAAAGTCAGCATGATTCCACAAAAAGACCTAGAAAAAACGACAGGCTATATTCATGGGGCTAATAACCCCGTCGGCATTCGCCAAAAACACAATTATTCCATTTTTATTGATCAGACTGCTTTGGATTTGGACCAAATGATTGTCTCTGCTGGAGAAGTCGGGCACAGTATTATCATCCGACCTCAAGACTTAGCCAGCTTTGTAAAAGCGGACTTTGATGATATCTTGGAGGAAAACAACTAATGAAACTCTATTTTGTTCGTCATGGACGAACTGTCTGGAATCTTGAAGGACGTTTTCAAGGCGCTAGCGGTGATTCTCCCCTTCTTCCAGAATCCATTGACGTCCTACAACAACTGGGCCAGTATCTCAAGGAAATTCCTTTTGATACGATTTATTCTAGTGATTTACCCAGAGCAGTTAAGTCTGCTGAAATTATCCAAAGTCAACTCCAGGCCCCTTGTCCTTTAAAGAGCATTCCTGACCTACGTGAATGGCAACTTGGTAAACTAGAGGGATTAAAAATTTCTACGCTCAATGCCATCTACCCACAACAAATCAAGGCCTTTCGCTCTAATCTGGCTCAGTTTGATACGAGGATGTTTGAAGCCGAATCTCTCTACTCTACGACTCAGCGAACCATTCGATTTATCAAATCTCTGAAAGGAAGTCCGGCTGAAAACATTCTAATCGTTGGTCATGGTGCAAATCTCACTGCTAGTCTACGTACTCTCTTAGGCTATAAAGAGGCTCACCTTCGCAAAGATGAAGGCTTGGCCAATGCTAGTCTGACAGTTTTAGAGACCGAGGATTTTGAAACCTTCACTCTGGAAAGATGGAATGACACTTCCTATCAAGAAAAATAATGGAACTTGATCTTAATAGTCAAGTTCTTTTTAGTTTTCAAAGAATATCCGTGAATTTCTCTGCTATTTATGATAAAATGGGAGTATCGCAAAAAATGACTCATCGTATCAAATTTTGAGTAAAATTAGGAGGAACCCATGTCTACAGAACATATGGAAGAACTAAATGACCAGCAGATCGTTCGCCGTGAAAAAATGGCTGCGCTCCGTGAACAAGGAATCGATCCCTTCGGAAAACGTTTTGAACGTACTGCTAACTCACAAGAGCTTAAAGACAAATTTGCAGAACTTGATAAAGAACAATTACATGAATTAAATGAAACTGCTACTATCGCTGGACGCTTAGTAACTAAACGTGGTAAAGGGAAAGTCGGCTTCGCCCATCTTCAAGACCGAGAAGGTCAAATCCAGATCTACGTTCGTAAAGATGCTGTTGGTGAAGAAAATTACGAAATCTTCAAAAAGGCTGACCTCGGTGACTTCCTTGGTGTCAAAGGTGAAGTCATGCGTACAGATATGGGAGAACTTTCTATCAAGGCTACTCACATCACACACTTGTCTAAAGCACTTCGCCCGCTTCCTGAGAAATTCCACGGTTTGACAGACGTTGAAACCATTTACCGTAAACGTTACCTTGACTTGATTTCTAACCGTGAAAGCTTCGAACGTTTTGTTACTCGTTCAAAAATCATCTCTGAAATCCGTCGTTACCTTGACCAAAAAGGTTTCCTTGAAGTGGAAACACCTGTCCTTCATAATGAAGCCGGTGGTGCTGCTGCCCGTCCATTTATCACTCACCACAATGCCCAAAACATTGACATGGTGCTTCGCATCGCGACTGAGCTTCACTTGAAACGCCTTATCGTTGGTGGTATGGAACGTGTTTATGAAATTGGCCGTATCTTCCGTAACGAAGGAATGGATGCTACTCATAATCCTGAATTCACTTCTATCGAAGTTTACCAAGCTTATGCAGACTTCCAAGATATCATGGACTTAACTGAAGGTATTATCCAACACGCTGCTAAATCAGTTAAAGGTGATGGTCCTGTTAACTACCAAGGAACTGAAATCAAAATCAACGAACCATTTAAACGCGTTCACATGGTGGATGCTATCAAAGAAATTACTGGTGTAGACTTCTGGCAAGACA
>CAUVSV010000063.1:0-4836 GCA_963554735.1 Streptococcus oralis | reverse complement strand
GACTCTTCGCTTCTTGTTCTTCGCTGAAAGTTAATCTGCTTATCTTCTTCATTTAATGCTATCTGATAGGCAATAAACAACTTCCGCATTTCCATAATTTTATGTTGCCAGGCTAAGCTGTAAGGTTGTCCTGAATATCGATTCACCAAGTCCTTTACGGGTTGTTTAAATTTCATCTGAAGAGGATCGAATTCGCCAAGGTCAGAAAATGGATCAATGAAACCTAGTGGTTCGCTTTGAATTAATTCATTGTATAGCGCTTCTCTGTCCATCCTAATTTATCTCCTTCTGTCAAATTCACGTCATTGAGTCAAATAAGCTTAATTGGATGGTTGTAGGCGCTTGTTCGCTGTTTCCATTCTTATCATGATCGATAACGTCAAAGATTTCTAACGTGTCTAAATTCATTACAATCTCTAATCCTACCATCGTTGAACTCCTCTCAAATAGAATTTTAAGCGAACAAAAAAGAGAACAGATTTCTCTGTTCTCCTAAAAATATTGAATTATTTGATTTTCTAAAAACTCTTACCACTTACAATAAAAATAGGAATACCAAAAGGAGGATTAAGAATGTTTAGTTTGTTTGAATTTGCAGTAGGGGTTCGCCTCTTGATGTTTGTAGTCTTTGTAGCTTGTGTCTATGGGGGGAATGCCCTGTTTGTGCATCTGGAACACCGCAAAACAAAATTTCTTTGGAAGCTTGCTTTTGTGACGCTCTATTCAATTTTTCTCCTCCTGGTCACCTATGTTGTCTGGCTCGTTTTCTACTTTGGTTTAAATGCCTAAAGTCAATTATTCCTCTAGATATACAGAAAATCCACCTCGTCTTGATAGATGGGATGGATTTTTCTATTTTTAGGTGCTATCTTTATTGTTATGACGATGATTTCTAACGTCGAAAATCGAGTTGAAACATAAATGCCTGATCCAAATTTTTTACGAAGAACCTTTCAATTTCCTTGTTCACTTTTCTATTCAAAAAAGCTACAACTTTTTTGAATTTTTTGTGTAGAATTGCCTGTCTAAGTGGCAGGCCCTTTTGTTTCAAAATAAAGAAAATTCCCATGCGCTAGCTTTTGTAGTATAATAGTAAACAGACAAAAAGATAGGAATATGTTATGAAAGTATTAGCTTTTGATACGTCCAGCAAGGCTCTTTCTCTAGCCATTTTAGAGGACAAGCAGGTTCTTGCTGAGACTATGATCAATATCAAGAAAAATCACAGTATTACCCTCATGCCTGCCATCGATTTTTTGATGGGCAGTCTGGATTGGACACCTAAGGATTTGGATCGAATCGTGGTGGCTGAAGGCCCAGGTAGCTACACAGGCTTACGAATTGCGGTAGCAACTGCCAAGACCTTAGCTCATACACTGAACATCGAGTTGGTTGGGATGTCAAGCCTTTTAGCTCTGCTGCCACGCCAACAAGAAGGCTTGATTGTCCCCTTGATGGATGCACGTCGCAACAATGTTTATGCAGGGTTTTATGAAAATGCCAAACCTGTCATGCCAGAAGCACACTTGTCCTTTGCGGAAGTGGTAGAGCAGGTCAAGGATGCTGAACAGGTGACTTTTGTCGGAGAAGTTGGAGTCTTTGTGGAGCAGATCCAAGAACAGCTACCACAAGCTAGCTACCAGGAAACCTTGCCAAATGCAGCTAATCTAGCTTTGTGGGCTTGGGACAAGGAAGCAGACTCCTTGCACGACTTTGTACCAAATTACCTCAAACGTGTAGAAGCTGAGGAAAACTGGCTCAAGAACCACACCGAGTCTGGTGAGTCCTACATTAAACGCCTATGATAGAAATCAAAAGAATCCAAAGACAGCCTGACCTGGCTCAAGCCATCTATGCTGTCATGGCAGCTGTTTACCCAGTCAGTCCTTGGACGCTGGAACAAATCCAAGCAAACCTGTCCCAAGACCAGACTTGGTACGATCTGGCTTATGATGGGACAGAAGTGATTGGCTTTTTAGCTGTGCAGGAGAATCTCTTTGAGGCAGAAGTCCTGCAAATCGCTGTCAAAGGAGCCTATCAGGGTCAGGGAATTGCGTCAGCCTTGTTTGCTCAATTGCCGGTAGATAGGGAAATTTTCCTAGAAGTCAGAAAGTCAAACCAACGAGCGCAAGCATTTTACAAGAAAGAAAAGATGGCGATTATCGCTGAGCGAAAGGACTACTACCATGACCCAGTCGAGGACGCCATCATCATGAAGAGAGAAATAGATGAAGGATAGATATATTTTAGCATTTGAGACATCCTGTGATGAGACCAGTGTCGCCGTACTGAAAAACGATGATGAGCTCTTGTCCAATGTCATTGCGAGTCAAATTGAGAGTCACAAACGTTTTGGGGGCGTAGTGCCAGAAGTAGCCAGTCGTCACCATGTCGAGGTTATTACAGCCTGTATCGAGGAGGCTCTAGCAGAAGCAGGAATTACCGAAGAGGATGTAACAGCCGTTGCCGTTACTTATGGACCTGGATTGGTTGGGGCTTTGCTAGTTGGTTTGTCAGCTGCCAAGGCCTTTGCTTGGGCTCATGGACTTCCGCTGATCCCCGTGAATCACATGGCTGGTCACCTCATGGCGGCTCAGAGCGTTGAGCCTTTGGAGTTTCCCTTGCTAGCTCTCTTGGTCAGCGGTGGGCACACGGAGTTGGTCTATGTTTCTGAGGCTGGTGATTATAAGATTGTTGGGGAAACGCGGGACGATGCAGTTGGTGAGGCCTATGATAAGGTCGGCCGTGTCATAGGCTTGACCTATCCTGCAGGTCGCGAAATTGATGAGCTAGCTCATCAGGGGCAGGATATTTATGATTTCCCTCGTGCCATGATCAAGGAAGATAATCTGGAGTTTTCATTCTCAGGGTTGAAGTCTGCCTTTATCAATCTTTACCACAATGCCGAGCAAAAGGGAGAAAGCTTGTCCAAGGAAGACCTGTCAGCATCTTTCCAAGCAGCAGTCATGGATATTCTTATGGCCAAAACCAAGAAGGCTTTGGGAAAATATCCTGTTAAAACCCTAGTCGTGGCCGGTGGCGTGGCAGCTAATAAAGGGCTCAGAGAACGTCTAGCAGCCGAAATCACAGATGTCAAGGTTATCATCCCACCTCTACGCCTTTGCGGAGACAATGCAGGTATGATTGCCTATGCTAGCGTTAGCGAGTGGAATAAAGAAAACTTTGCAGGCTTGGACCTCAACGCCAAACCAAGCCTGGCTTTTGATACCATGGAATAGAGAGTTAGCCTAAGGTTGACTCTTTTATCTTGGACAAAACCTAGACTTTTCTTGTATAGTAGAAATATGAAATTTACAAAAATAATCAGTAGTTTGCTAGCTCTTGGAGCTTTACTCATGCTTTTATCAGCTTGCCAGAATATCAAAAAGACACAACTGGTCTTGTTTGAATCCCTTTCGTTCGGTATGTCTCCTAAATCTTTTGAAGAAGGATTGGGAAAGGCTAGCGAGGTGGAGGAAGAAGAGGAAATGGCCTATCGTGATACTTGGCGTGCAGAAGACCCGTATTTCTATAAAACAGGTCGCCTTTTCTATCACTATGAGCAGATTACTTTGAAAGGCTATACTGGTCGAGCCACCTTTACATTTTCAAAATCGCATCGCTTGGAAACAGTAGCGGCTTATTTTCCCGTTACCTCAAAAGCTGAGCAGCAAGCATTGCTGGATAACTTATCCCAGACTGTAAAAAAAGAACTGGAAGAACTCCCAGATTACCAGTCTATGACCACTGATACAGTAGGCCTCTATGATGACGGTTATCGCTACAAGGTCAAATTGAAGGGACAACAGTGGGAACTCTGGGTTGATGTCTATCCAACAGAAAATAAATATGCTACAGACACAGAAACCGATAAGTATACTATCCGAGTGGATCAATTTCTTATGTATCCATGATACTCCCTCTTCAGCACTTTTTGCTGGCAATAAGTTTCGAATCCGAAACTTTTTTCTCTTATTTGAATATGTTATAATAGTCCGTGCTGTGGCTGTGATAACGAACAGCCTCAATTGGAGAGAATATGAGGAGAAGGATGAAAGAAAAAGGATTTTGGGAAGGTGTTCAGGCAGCCATGCCGACTGCCCTTGGCTATGTCAGCATTGGCCTGGCTTGTGGGATTATTGGCGCGCCCTATGTGACACCTGTTGAGATGGGCTTGATGAGCCTCTTTGTTTATGCTGGGAGCGCCCAGTTTGCCATGTTGGCACTGATTGCAGTACAAGCGCCTGTGGCAGCCATTGCTATGACAGTTTTTTTGATCAACTTGCGACTCTTTTTGCTGAGCTTGCATGCATCGACCTATTTCCGTCATACTAGTCTCTGGCAAAATATCGGCATGTCCAGTCTCCTGACAGATGAGACCTATGGGGTTTTGATGGGAGAATTAGCCCATACAGACAAGGTTCATCCCATGTGGATGCACGGGAACAATCTCAATAGTTATGTAGCCTGGTTTATTGGGACAGTGGCGGGGACGGCTTTAGGTGGGCTTCTTCCAAATCCTGAGGTCTTTGGCTTGGACTTTGCCCTTGTTGGGATGTTTATCGGGATTTTTACTTCACAATTTCAGATTATGCAAAGACGGGTTCCTGTACGGAATCTGCTGCGGATCCTAGCCGTTGTTGCGGTGTCCTTCTTTTTGCTCTTGACAGTGGTGTCTCAGTCGCTAGCTGTTCTGTTTGCGACGCTACTTGGTTGTACGATGGGGGTGGTCTTAGATGGTCAGTAAATATCTTTTGTTAGCCGTTATCTTTTCAGGCCTAGTGACTTGGATTCCCCGTATGATTCCCTTCATCTTGGTCAAGTATAAGGGCTTGC
>CAUVSV010000062.1:0-5299 GCA_963554735.1 Streptococcus oralis | reverse complement strand
CATGGAGCTTCAAGTCCTATGACAAGGCATCAGAAACCATCAATGGAGCGGATGCTCACTTTGTCGGTACTTGGGAATTCACCCCAGCACCAACTTACAAGGCAACACATGAATTTGTCAGCGGAACGCCAGGAAAAGAACTTCCACAAGAAGTGAAAACCTTGCTTCCGTCAGACCAAACAGACTTGAAAGACGGTAGTCAAGCGACTCCGACTCAACCAAGTCAAACAGAAGTGAAGACCGCAGAAGGTACATGGAGCTTCAAGTCCTATGACAAGGCATCAGAAACCATCAATGGAGCGGATGCCCACTTTGTCGGTACTTGGGAATTCACCCCAGCACCAACTTACAAGGCAACACATGAATTTGTCAGCGGAACGCCAGGAAAAGAACTTCCACAAGAAGTGAAAACCTTGCTTCCAGCAGACCAAACAGACTTGAAAGATGGTAGTCAAGCAACTCCAACGCAACCAAGCCAAACAGAAGTGAAGACGGCAGAAGGTACGTGGAGCTTCAAGTCCTATGACAAGGCATCAGAAACCATCAATGGAGCGGATGCTCACTTTGTCGGTACTTGGGAATTCACCCCAGCACCAACTTACAAGGCAACACATGAATTTGTCAGCGGAACGCCAGGAAAAGAACTTCCACAAGAAGTGAAAACCTTGCTTCCAGCAGACCAAACAGACTTGAAAGATGGTAGTCAAGCAACTCCAACGCAACCAAGCCAAACAGAAGTGAAGACGGCAGAAGGTACATGGAGCTTCAAGTCCTATGACAAGGCATCAGAAACCATCAATGGATCAGATGTTAAGTTTGTAGGCACATGGGAATTTACAGCAAGCCCGGTTCCAACAGTGACTCATAAAGCAGTTCACGAGTTTGTCAGCGGAACTCCAGGCAAAGAACTTCCACAAGAAGTGAAAACCTTGCTTCCAGCAGACCAAACAGACTTGAAGGACGGCAGCCAAGTAACTCCAACTCAACCAAGTCAAACGGAAGCGAAGACAACAGAAGGCACATGGAGCTTCAAGTCCTACGACAAGACATCGGAAACAATTAATGGATCAGATGTTAAGTTTGTAGGCACATGGGAATTTACAGCAAGCCCGGTTCCAACAGTGACTCATAAAGCAGTTCACGAGTTTGTCAGCGGAACTCCAGGCAAAGAACTTCCACAAGAAGTGAAAACCTTGCTTCCAGCAGACCAAACAGACTTGAAGGACGGCAGCCAAGTAACTCCAACTCAACCAAGTCAAACAGAAGTTAAGACAGCAGAAGGCACATGGAGCTTCAAGTCCTACGATAAAACATCGGAAACAATTAATGGATCAGATGTTAAGTTTATAGGTACATGGGAATTTACAGCAAGCCCGGTTCCAACAGTGACTCATAAAGCAGTTCACGAGTTTGTCAGCGGAACTCCAGGCAAAGAACTTCCACAAGAAGTGAAAACCTTGCTTCCAGCAGACCAAACAGACTTGAAGGACGGCAGCCAAGTAACTCCAACTCAACCAAGTCAAACAGAAGTTAAGACAGCAGAAGGCACATGGAGCTTCAAGTCTTATGACAAGACATCTGAAATCATCAATGGAGCAGACGCACACTTCGTAGGCACCTGGGAATTCACTCCGGCCCCAATTAAAGATTCTGGAAATAATAGTCAACCAGAAGAAGGAAGTAGTCAAAAGCAGAACTTGTTACCAAACACAGGCTCTGCAGTATCTGGTCTTCTTTCAATCATCGGTCTTGCCTTTGCAAGCCTAGCAGCTTTTATCCTTCGCAAGAAAGATTAAGCCACTCTTAGGAAATAACAAAATGACTTCTTAATTCCTGAGTCTAAGAAGAGAGAACGAGAAATCGTTCTCTTTTTTTCGTTTTATACGCTTGTTTAATTTCTTATCTAATCTACGGCTTTTTCAGACTTAAAAGGAAATACCAAGTAGATGAGAAGTAAGTTTCTAGGTCTGTAGACTGATTTTTAGCACTCTTAACAAAAGAGTGCTAATTTTTTGAGTTTTTGTCTTGACATTATCTTCTAAGGGTGTATAATAGAATCATGAGTTAGCACTTGGGTACATAGAGTGCTAATCGATCGGACAGAGAGGAGTGATGAGATGGTTACAGAGCGTCAGCAGGATATTTTAAATCTGATTATTGACATCTTTACCAAAACGCACGAACCTGTCGGATCCAAGGCGCTACAAGAGTCTATCAATTCTAGTAGTGCTACCATTCGTAATGACATGGCAGCTCTAGAGAAGCAGGGTTTGCTTGAGAAGGCTCATACCTCAAGCGGTCGGATGCCAAGTGTCGCAGGATTTCAGTACTATGTGAAACACTCGCTTGCTTTTGACAGACTGGCTGAAAATGAGGTATACGAGATTGTCAAAGCCTTTGATCAGGAGTTCTTCAAACTGGAGGATATTCTGCAAGAGGCTGCTAATCTACTGACAGACCTGAGTGGCTGTACGGTAGTGGCTCTGGATGTTGAGCCGAGCAGGCAACGGTTGACAGCCTTTGATATTGTTGTCTTGGGGCAACATACAGCCTTGGCAGTATTTACCCTAGACGAGTCCCGAACGGTTACCAGTCAATTTCTGATTCCAAGGAACTTCTTGCAGGAAGATTTGCTGAAACTGAAGAGCATCATTCAGGAACGTTTCCTCGGTCATACCGTTCTAGATATTCACTACAAGATTCGGACGGAGATTCCACAGATTATCCAGCGTTACTTTACGACAACGGACAATGTCATGGATCTCTTTGAACACATTTTTAAAGAAATGTTCAACGAAAACATTGTGGTATCGGGCAAAGTCAATCTCTTGAATTTTGCCAATCTAGCAGCCTATCAGTTCTTTGACCAACCGCAAAAGGTGGCTCTGGAGATTCGTGAGGGTCTGCATGAAGATCAGATGCAAAATGTTCGTGTTGCGGACAGTCAGGAATCCTGTCTAGCTAACCTAGCAGTGATTAGCAGTAAATTCCTCATTCCTTATCGAGGTTTTGGAATTCTAGCGATTATCGGTCCGGTCAATCTGGATTACCAGCAATTGGTCAACCAAGTCAATGTGGTCAATCGTGTTTTGACCATGAAGTTGACAGATTTTTACCGCTATCTCAGTAGCAATCATTATGAAGTAAATTAAGATTGAAATCATTAAAGGAGGCGAAAATGGCCCAAGATAAAAAGAACGAAGAAATGAAAGAAGAGGAAGTTGTTGAAACAGTAGAAGAAACAACTCCTGAGAAGTCTGAGTTGGACTTGGCAAATGAACGTGCGGATGAGTTCGAAAACAAATACCTTCGCGCTCATGCAGAAATGCAAAATATTCAACGCCGTGCCAATGAAGAACGTCAAAACTTGCAACGTTATCGTAGCCAAGATCTGGCAAAAGCAATCTTACCATCGCTTGACAACTTAGAACGTGCACTAGCAGTTGAAGGTTTGACAGACGATGTCAAAAAAGGATTGGAGATGGTGCAAGAGAGCTTGAATCACGCTTTGAAAGAAGAAGGAATCGAAGAAATCGCAGCTGACGGCGAATTTGACCATAACTATCACATGGCCATCCAAACTCTCCCAGCAGACGATGAACACCCAGCAGATACCATCGCTCAAGTCTTCCAAAAAGGCTACAAACTCCATGACCGCATCTTACGCCCAGCCATGGTGGTAGTCTATAACTAGGCAATAGAGCTTAAAAATTTTGTCCGAAATGACAATAAACTATGAAGAAAGATAAAAAATTATTCAGCTTTGCAATAGTGAGCGAAGCGAACCATTGGCGATACTCTTCGCCGTGGCGTTATTTGCGCAAACTTTGAGACCTTAGGCTCAAAGTTTAGTCAAAGAGATTGACGAAGTCAAGCTCTGACGGCGCCGCCACCTAAGAAGAGTATCAAAAAGAAAAAAGAAGATAAATTTAAGGAGAAAAACACATGTCTAAAATTATCGGTATTGACTTAGGTACAACAAACTCAGCAGTTGCAGTTCTTGAAGGAACTGAAAGCAAAATCATCGCAAACCCAGAAGGAAATCGCACAACTCCATCTGTAGTGTCATTCAAAAATGGCGAAATCATCGTTGGTGATGCCGCAAAACGTCAAGCAGTTACAAACCCAGATACAGTTATCTCTATCAAATCTAAGATGGGAACTTCTGAAAAAGTTTCTGCAAATGGAAAAGAATACACTCCACAAGAAATCTCAGCTATGATTCTTCAATACTTGAAAGGTTACGCTGAAGAATACCTTGGTGAAAAAGTAACCAAAGCAGTTATCACAGTCCCAGCTTACTTCAACGACGCTCAACGTCAAGCAACTAAAGACGCTGGTAAAATCGCTGGTCTTGAAGTAGAACGTATCGTCAACGAACCAACTGCAGCAGCTCTTGCTTACGGTTTGGACAAAACTGACAAAGAAGAAAAAATCTTGGTATTCGACCTTGGTGGTGGTACATTTGACGTATCTATCCTTGAATTGGGTGACGGTGTCTTCGATGTATTGTCAACTGCAGGGGACAACAAACTTGGTGGTGACGACTTTGACCAAAAAATTATTGATCACTTGGTAGCAGAATTCAAGAAAGAAAACGGTATTGATTTGTCTACTGACAAGATGGCAATGCAACGTTTGAAAGATGCGGCTGAAAAAGCTAAGAAAGACCTTTCTGGTGTAACTTCAACACAAATCAGCTTGCCATTCATCACTGCTGGTGAGGCTGGACCTCTTCACTTGGAAATGACTTTGACTCGTGCGAAATTTGACGATTTGACTCGTGATCTTGTTGAACGTACAAAAGTTCCAGTTCGTCAAGCCCTTTCAGATGCAGGTTTGAGCTTGTCAGAAATCGACGAAGTTATCCTTGTTGGTGGTTCAACTCGTATCCCAGCCGTTGTAGAAGCTGTGAAAGCTGAAACTGGTAAAGAACCAAACAAATCAGTAAACCCTGACGAAGTTGTTGCCATGGGTGCTGCTATCCAAGGTGGTGTAATCACTGGTGATGTGAAAGACGTTGTCCTTCTTGATGTAACACCATTGTCACTCGGTATCGAAACAATGGGTGGCGTCTTCACAAAACTTATCGATCGCAACACTACTATTCCAACATCTAAATCACAAGTCTTCTCAACTGCAGCGGACAACCAACCGGCCGTTGATATCCACGTTCTTCAAGGTGAACGTCCAATGGCAGCAGATAACAAGACTCTTGGACGCTTCCAATTGACTGACATCCCGGCTGCACCTCGTGGAATTCCTCAAATCGAAGTAACATTTGACATCGACAAGAACG
>CAUVSV010000061.1:0-5726 GCA_963554735.1 Streptococcus oralis | reverse complement strand
ACCTCCCCCAACTTCCGCTGTTCCCAAGCGTTAGTAAAGCCAGGAAAACGGATTTCCGGAAAATTTTCTCCGTCCTTTGGAAACATTTTTGAAAGCAAAGTCTTTTTTCCTTCTTTTATCAACTCCAACTCACGCTGTTGAAGGGTAATGAGCTGATCCAGCTCTTGGAAGAAGGAACCGATGGCAGTTTGCTCGGGGAAGGAGGGGAAAATGACATCACCTTTTAAAACATTTTCATCAGTGACTTTCATGTCATTTTTTGCTCCTTTATTAACTAATGGTTTCAAATATTTATTTAATCGTAAATTGTCATCAAAATAATACTCCACAAATATTCCATTTGAACCATTATTAACTTTATAAACAGCATACAATGTGGAAACAATTCCATTTTTACCATGGTTCGTTTTTATAATCCCATACGGATTAGCTTTTAAAGGACTCTTTGTATAAACAACATCTCCAGTTTCTACAATACCATACGGTAAGACAGAAGCACCTGCAAATGACCTACCTTGAAACTTAATCTGATTAACAATCCCATAATCACCTGAAACAGATAAAACATCACTTTTATCATACTCACCATCTACATTTCTATTTTTTGAAACAGTAAGGTAAGCCCCCAACTTCCGCTGTTCCCAAGGTTCAGTGTAACCCTTAAATCTGATACTTGGTCTTTTTTCTTCTTGCTTGCTCATAAAGCCCTCCTTTGAGCTATTTTCCATGTCTTACTATTTTGAAATTTTCTTACATTTGTTTTCATAAAAGGATTCACTCCTCTACAGCCCCTAGTTCTTTACAATATCTAGAAAAACTTGTATAATGTAATTAAAGATAACTTGTGAAGGATAAACGCTGGGTCCCAGAATGGGGTAGGTACTATAGTACTGAGCATTTCCTATGTGCCTGGGGTTATCTTTTTTACTTTCTTCTAAGGCTCTCAACAAAACGTTGAGGGTCTTTTTGAATCTCTGATACAATGAAATCTACAAATTGTTGCGAATATGTATATTGTTCTGTATTCCCTATTTTATGACAGTAGGCATATTTCTCATTCTGTTTGATATGATAAAAATCGATAATAAGACTCAATACATACTGATTAAATCCATTCTTATACCCTAGTTTAAGATTTCTCTTACTCAAACGATCACGAACAGCCGAGATGACACTATTATATGAATATTTGTGACTAACAGAAGGATCTTTTAGCTCTTTAACAATGGCAACTTCACTCGGAGCATTATTTTTAAGGGATACAACAAAATCAGCTTCTTCTTTCTTCTTAGTAATATAAAGATTCTGTTTGATTTCAATCGCAAACTTGTCAGAGCTATATTCCTCTGTCAGCACATCGATTTCATTTGCCTGCTGGATAAATTTTTCAGCGATTTCAGGTGGATATTTCAACCGGATTTCTTCATTCGTAAGAGGTTCATATGTAGCTGATATGGTTAAGAAGTTTTGCGCAATTGAGTCTGTGATAATAACTTGATGAAATCTTTGCATTTCATTTACAAAATTTAAAACACAAGCTTGAAAAAGTGGAGCATACTTCAGCTCATAGTCTTCAGTGATGAAATGCGTACTGATATTTCTCAGTTCGATAATCCGTTCCAAATTCAAGCGAACACGCGTATTTACATCAGAGTAGATTTTTTTAACAACCGCTTCAAGGCTCAATGTTCGATCAGGACTATCCTTAAAATAAATAGACTCCTGTCGATTCATCATTTCTGCCTTCAACATTAGTTCCCAAGCATTACATATAAAAAAACTAAAACCCTCAATCCTATAACGAATGGTCGGCTTATTGTAAATCTCTAACCCCAAGATAAAAGCTTCTATTGATTTCCCAATCAGTTGCTCTTTAATATCTCTCATAACCTACCCCTCTAACTTTTTCAATTGATCTGCCAATGCATAGAGAGCCTTTCGTAGAGCATTACGATATTTGATCCAAGACAAACTAGCGATTTCTGTTGCTGCAAGTGCTGGGTAGTCACTTCTAGCATCGTTCATGATTGTTGTAATTTCTCCTTGTTTATCCAAGTCTTCTTGCCCGATACGATGTTTCCGAATTAACTCTTCTAGTTCCTTAGGTTTAACACTATTATCCAGACCCCACGTGCGAATGAAGGCCGTCAACTGTTGGAGGCTACTTGCCGACTGAGCCTGTTCCATCGCTCGGGCCATACTGTCAACATCTCGAGGAGCAGGATAACGCTCAAAGACATAAGTTCCATTGTATATCTGATGTACAAAACGAGTAACACGTTCTTTCTCCTTGATATTGTCAGATTTGGCTAACTCAATTGAGATGTCTTCCTTAGTCTTTTCAGCCTTAGCCACTTCTCCGGCATGAATTTCATCTGCCATTTGTGCAATGAGTTCGATGAGGTAGTCATAATTTATTGTTACATCATGGATATGAACCATCTCTAGCATAATTTGTGAAATATCAATATTTTCTTTTTTTGCTCGTCTCTCCCGGAGTTCACCGACTAAGACTGTCGTCAACATGACTTCTTCATCTTCGACAAGCCCGATACCTGCATAAAATGCCTCTGGATCATCATAAGCAGATATAGGATTCCCCTCTTCATCTTCAGTGTATTGTTTGAGCTGACTAAGTAGACGGTTGTAGGTTTGGATCTTTTCAAAGAGATTGTCCTGCGCTTTTTCACTCGGTGGCAATTGAATAAAGCCATCTGTCAGAACACGAAGATCTTCGACTATAGATTTGAGTTCCTCTTGTACTGTACTGAAAGGTTTGGAAGTAATGCCGGACTCTTGGTTATTTTCCTTCATTTCATCAAGATTCAACTCTGTTTGTTCGTCTGCAGAATGGCGATTGGAGTATAGATAGAAAGCTTTGTTCATCTCAAACTCATTTTGCTCTGGCCAGCGATAGTTGACGACATTCCCAAATGGTTTATCAATCATATTATGCAGACGATTTGTCCGTGAATAGGCCTGAATAAGACTAGCACCTTTTAAGGTACGATCCACATAGAGAGTATTCAGTCCTGGGGCATCAAAACCCGTCAAGAGCTGATCCACAACGATAACGAGATCTAAGTAATGTCCATCGTCTGAAGTTTTATTTAGTCGTGTTCGAAGATTTTCGGTGTAGTCTTTCACGGTCTTCATATCAAATTCCGTATTGAAGAGACTATTATAGTGCCTAATTGCCCGATGCAAATTTTCGTTAGTCTGAAGCTGTTGATCGCCATTTGTAGTATCTGCCGAAAAACTAATCGCTACTTTCAAACGTTGTTCAGCTGGCTTGGTCTGATTGATTTCTTCAAACTTGTCAAAGTATTCCATGGCTCGAGGCGTTGAAGCCTTGTTCCCACCAACATGAACAGTAAACATAGCATTATATTTTCCCATATTCGAACGATCATTCCAGTTGTCAAAGATATCTTTCACCACTAGATTTACGTGATCCTCACTGGTGTCATAGACGCTGGCTTTAACATTGTCATCGATATCATCCGCTGTTGGATCTTCGGGCGCTGCAATTGTTTCTTTAAACTCAACATTAAATCCCAAAACATTTCGGTCAGCAATCGCTTCTTTAATCGTGTAGGCATGAAGAAGTTCTCCAAAAATTTCTTTTGTAATTGGAAACTTAGGCGTCCCCGTATAACCTACCCAAGCTGCCTGAGGTAGTGCTTGACGGATTTTCTCAAGCATATTATCATTGTCACTACCATCTCCAGTAGACCTGTGTGCTTCATCTACAATAAAGAGAATATTGTCTTTAATAGGCTTAAAATCATCTCTAGAGACATAACGAGACATTTTTTGAATACTAGTCACAATGATATTTTTATCACTCTTGACCGTCAGCTTGCGATGTAAAGCCGAAATATTTGCAGTATCTGTAACGATACCATCTTTGTTTTCAAATCCAGCAACTGGATCATAGGCTTGGTAAGCTGTCACTGTTTGTCCTGTCAATGCGATACGGTCAACCAAAAAGATAACTTTACTAACATTAGGTAAGCGACTAGCCAACCAAGCTGTCTTAAAGCTTGTAATGGTCTTCCCACTCCCTGTAGTATGCCAGATATAGCCTAGTTTACCATCCGAATAACTAAAATCATGTTTACGTACTTTGTCAATCACGCGCTTCGTAGCGTACACTTGATAAGGACGCATAACTTTAATGCTCTCTTTATTCTTGGTTCCATCAAGGATCATGTATTGGGTTGCTAGATTATGTGCCATCGGGATAGACAGCACTTTGTCTGCAAATTCCTGCCAACGACGTACTGGTTTAGCATCTTCTTCATTCTGCCAGTTAAATGCAAAAGCCTGATTGAAATTTTCCAGCGTACTATTAGCCATGTAGCGTGTTTCATGAGGAGTCATAGCTACCAAAATCTGAAGAGTCGAAAAAATATCCCCATATTGCTTTTCTGCTATATATTGCTCCATCTGATTAAAAGATTCTTTCGTTCGATGCAACGCCTTCTTCAATTCAATTTGAATAATCGGAAGCCCATTAATAAGGAGAGTAATGTCAAAACGGCGATCCTGTTTACCATCGACTACCTTAGGACGACTAATCTGATTTACCACTTGATAAACAGTATTTCCTCCGCCAACCTGATCTTGATCAAATACTGTTAAAAATACATGCTCTCCACTATCTAGATCCACCTCAATTTCAGAATAACCATTAACACCATAAAGAAATTGCCCTGCTTGGTAGGGAGTTTTTAAGTCTGTGATTTGTTTTTTTACTTGTGCGAATTCCGTTCGGGATAAAGACCCACTGAGTTTCCCACGATTATTCTGCTCTAAAATATTTTTGAAATTATCCCAAAGAGCCTCTGTATTTTTCACACTTTCAAGATACTCCCACTGCTTCACTCCCCCAATATTTGTTAGGTAAGTAATGACTTCTTTTTCAAAAGCTAATTCAGATTTATTTTTATTTTCACTCATGTGATTCGCTCCTTAGTATTTGTTCAAGGCTAGTTTGGACGGTTGCCTCCAATAATTGACTATATTTCCTAAGCTGTGTTTGCAGTAGTAACAGCTGTTTATAGGCTTGACCTATTTTTTCTTGCTCCTCTATTGAAGGTAGGGGAATACGGATTCTCTCTAATGATTTAACAGGGATTCTCAAGGAAGTACCCGTTCCTTGTAGCTCACGTTCCTTTTGACGCTGAACATCTCTAGATTGATTAAAAAGATAGAGAAAGTAAAATTTATCCAATCTTTCCTTTATGTTCACCTTGATAAAATTTAAAGTTAGAATTTTCCCTTCATTATCTTCGCCAACAATCGTCGCTAATCGCAATGGACTACTGATAACTACATTTCCTGCAACGAGAGACAGCGAAGTTTCATAACGTTTATCGGTCGCTAGCGTATGCGACTTTTGTTCTAAATCTGACTCAAACGAAGCCTGATCATAAAAGTGAAGAGGCTCCTGATTCTGCTTCTCAAACCTGGTCGGATTTATACCAGCTGTAAAAGAAAGTAAATCTCCTAATTGACAATAGTCCATCAAATTCTCCTCTCGTAATTGTTTCTTTCATTCTACACCTAAACAAATAATTTGTCAAATATTTTTTGTAATATTTTTTTATTACAAAAAATATTGTTTTTTAATAATCGCTCATCTAAATAATAGAATCTTAACTCTCGCTTGGGAACAGCGGAAGTTGGGGGAGGTATCTAATAGAGTTAAAGGAAACGAT
>CAUVSV010000060.1:0-5813 GCA_963554735.1 Streptococcus oralis | reverse complement strand
AAGAAACAAGATCCTGTTACGACTAAGAGGCTTAAAACTCCCAGAATGATTAGTATTTTTTTCCTATATTGTTTCATTGACTTCCTCCTGAGTATTTGTTGTTTGTATCTGATGAACAAAGATTATAAACTCTTAACCCATTATACCATATGCGTGACACTGTGAGAAGATGAGAAAAGCAAAAGAAACTCACCTGAATTAAATTCAGGTGAGTTCAGATAGTTATGGAAAATCTTTGTATTGACTCTCTGCGATTTCAACCATTTTCCTACGATTATGACGTTCCTTGGAATCTTTTCCGCCTTGGATATATCGTTCTCTACGCTCCGCTCGTGACTCAGGAGCTTTCGTATACATATTCTGACCGATGGACTGAGCCATACTCGCATCTGCGCTTCGAAAGGCTTCACCAACCGCCCCAAGATACTCATCTAAGGAACTAATCGTCTCCACCATTTCCTTAGAGAGTTTCTTAATACCATCTGTCGCAGCTTCTATCTTTTCCGTCGCACTTGAAGAAATGAGGTCCGAAACGTTATGTTCTAACTCGCCACTCATATCTTTAAATGCACCATTCACTCGGCTGAGATTATCCGGATTAATTTTCTTATTACTCATCGGCTGTCTCCCTTGTCTACTTTATAAAGGTTTTTTAGAGCTGGATGCTGCTCTAACCAGGCATTCGCCTCTTGGCTGTTACGAATCTGAACATCGGAGGCTTCCCCATCATCATTACGTCCATAAACGGTTAGAAGGTCTTCTCCCTTAGGGGCAAACCAGTGTAACACGGTATCAAACCACTCATCCGGTGTGACCTTATCTGTACGGACATAAAGCGACCAATTCTGATTGATGAGTTTATCTTCGATGTCTGGATAAAGACTGTAGAGGTTGATGTTAGGGTCTGGGACCTGCCCTTCAGACCTAGTTGTGACGATCTCATTCGAAGGATCAATATAACCCTTAGAGTCTAAAATTTTACCATAATTCGTTGCTCTTACAGTACTACTGATAATTGAATCCATCTCAAACTTTGTATCTTTTGGAAAATCCACTACTTCTTCCGTCTCCAAATTGAGATAGACTGTTTTGTAACTCCAATTCTTTTCATCGGTTAAATCTACAATTTCTATCCCAAAGTAGTGAGTATCCTCAACGTAATAGGAGTCGAACAGATTTCTAGGAATGCTTTTCTGATTGTAGCTTCGCACTGCCTGATACAGGTCTATCTTTCGTTCAGGCAAGCCCTCCTCGTCTAAATTATATAGGACTAAATTCCAATACTCTCCCTCCCTCTGGTGATGAGGAATGTTAATTTTATCCTCTTCTAAAAAGAACTTATATTCATCTGTGATCGCATATGTTTTACTGACAAATAAACTCCCTTTATTGCTAGGCGCAAGGACATATTGGTTCTTATCTCCAAATAGTTGAAAGTCTGATTTTCCCATAGCAGTTCGCATTCTATACTCTGGTTCTTTTGGGGGTTGACTGGGCTTCAAAAGAAGAAAGAAACAAGATCCCGTTATGACTAGAAAAAGAAGAAGGAGGGACCAGACAACTTTCCGATTCTTAAATACATATTTTTTCACTATTAGCTACCTCCTATTCCAACTAAGTGATTGAAATAAAGATCCTCATTCTTACCATAATCAGCATAAATAAAATTATAATCTTTAATATTTTGTGTTACATTTTCGAATTCTTTCAATCCTTTTACGAGCTTTTCTCCACCCAGTTGTTCAGGAGAAATGGTACCTTCCCCACTGAAAAGAGATTTCACTTCCTCTGTATAGTCCCCAGATGGTTCAATCGCAGTCAATTTTTCTTCTAGATTTTTTAAATCATTAACTGCTCCTTTTATATCGTCGCCTCTTTTCTCTAAAATCTGACGGAAATAATAACCTCGTAAACCATTCTGCTGGAGGTCTGCCATCCGAAGATTGGCCTCAAAGTCATAACGAGATTGACCAGAAATATGCTTATAGCTATTTCCTTCTTTTATTGCTGTAGCACCTGTATCCATTTCTTGATTTAAAAGATCGTTATCAATTTTTGCCAACTCTGATTGAATCTTTTGAGCTTTCTCAAAATGTTCTAAGAAACCACCAGCAACATGTGAACTAGCTTTTTTTATATTCTTATATTTTTTAAAATCAGTTTCACTCAGTGCCTTTGTACCATTTTTAGCTATAGCATCAAATATGTTTTTCTCCTCTTTGGTTGCTGCTGCTGCTTCTACCATATTCCAAAAGAAACCTGCAGCCGGGTTCATAGATACAATGTTCTTAGTTGTATTATAAGCCGATTCCAGCCATAAACGGTCTTTTTGCTTTCTAAGTTCTTCCATTTTATCTAATTTTTTAAGCTGATCCTGCTCCTTATAACTACTTACACTAATCGTTTCAGAGCCGTCCTTTCGATCTATTCCTAAATCTTGGATTGTAAAGGTATATTCACCATTCTTCTTCGAAGAGGTAAAACTTCCTGCTTTAATATTTCGTTTAGTCGTCGCTGTAAAATCACCAATTTCCCCATTGCCTAGAGAAACTCCTTTAGCCGTAATTGTGGTCTTTCCAAATTTTTCAGTATTCATATACGTTAAAATATTATTTAGACGACCATAGCGAACGGAGGTTTCCTTTAATGCTTTTAAGCGTTCTTTTGCTTCCTCTTCCTCTTTTAACCATTCTTCATACTCTTTACTATTGTAGTCTTTTGGCATAGGCTTTCTCAACGATTGCCCCTTAGCATTAAGGCCATCTACAATCGTATCAATACTAGATGATAATTTCGCTGTATAGACTTGAACCTCTTTCACATCTCGATTAGAAAGAACCTCAAAGAATGCCCCTAATCCATCAACTTCACCTTTCTCAGCAGCCTTTTCTAGACGATTGGCAACTAGCATCGTCGTTGGGAGACTAGCATCATCCACTTTCGCTCTGGCTAATTTTTCAAAATAGTCTTTTTTTGTCTTATATCTAGATTCAGAAATTAAAACCTTTATGATTTCAACATCATCAGAGGTATAAGCCGCATCAAGATAATTGACATTATCCTGTCTTAAGTCACCTCGTTGGATAGCATCCAAAATATTTAAAGCTGGAATAGAAGTTATGGCCTTGGCATTTTGAGTCAAAATTGCTAAAGACTCAAAGGTCTCGGCTGACTTTGTTATGTCAGTCTCTAGTTTTTCATGAGCAGTCTTAATTCCCTTATGTGTTTCCTTTCGAGACTTCACTTCCTCCAAAATCAAACTGTCAGCTGTGGAATCAAAATTAGAAATTGTGGCATCCCCTTCTCCCATTACATCAACAGCTTGCTGAACTACTTTTATGACTTTACTTTTTACTATTGCAATTACATCACGTTGCTGGGCTTCCAAAGAGTTCGTTAGAGTGGTCATAGATTCATCATCTGTAAAAGCCAAGGAAGAAAAACCCAAACCTTTCAATTCTCCCGTAAAGGTGAAAACTTGTTGACCATAGGTCATGACAGCCTTTGGAGCATCTTTAAATACCGTTGTTTGTATCGTATTCAACTTCTCAAAGAATGCATTAATGGCCTCTGCCTTCTCACCTTCAAGGCTAGTATTAAACTCTCGGACTGTATCGCTCGCCGCTTCTTCAAAACGTCCGCCAAAACTATGAATACTAGTTCCATAGCTGTCTAAACCAGCTATATTTTTCACTTGTATCGACATCTACCTCTCCTTTCTAGTTGCCATTTAAAGCCATATTTAAGGCGTACCGGGCATTTGATTCTGCCAACCGAGCGCTTTGTAAATCTGATTCTGCTTCCGAAATCTTACTATCCAGCAAAGACAAGATCTCATCCTTTTTTTCAGACAGCATTTTCTCTAATTTGTCCAAATCTTCTCTCTCTTGTTTTGCCTCATCATCATACTTTTCGCCTGCAATATAAGATGACAACGATGAGGATGTCCAGATATCTGTAGATTCATTTTTAACGTTCTTTCGCTCAGCTTCTAGTTCTGCTTTTCTACTAGCCGCTTGGCTTGTTACTGACGAAGCGCTATACAAGGCATTGGTCAACGCTATAATAGTTTTAATATCTTTAGCCATAGCTATCTTCCCTTTCTATATCATTAATACTTTCATTCTACTTGCTACCCCATCGGAAACATAGTAGTGTTCTTGTTCTTCTAATTGTGGCTCACGAACAGGTCTATTTGTGACAGTCAGAACTGATTGATCGCTTAAGCGAAGCCCGATAACAGCCTGCTTATAAGAGCGAACAGTTTTTGAGACCACATCAATATGTTTAGTAATCAACGGCGAACTCATTACAAGAGAACCATATCCAGCTCGAATTCCTTTATCTAGGACATAAGCCAACGTATCAAGCGCTTCTGAGTTTAATTCTACCACTAATTCGGTTAAATTGTAGATAACTACTGTTGCGACATGTTCTCGCTGTTTGCCTTCTAACCGTTCCTGAATCTTGAACTCCATCATATCTAAGCCTTCTAGATATTCCTCTGGACTTGCAAGAATCGTCACTCCTTCCATTTCAGGTAAGTTATGATACTTCGGTGCCAAGACGATGACTTTCTGTTTCCCTTTGGCAATGTGTCTCACCAAGGCTGTCATCTGCTCTTCTTTATCTGTTAAGTAGAGAAGATTGCCTTTAGCCAGGTTCCAAGTAACAGGCTCAACTGTCTCCAAGTCAAGTCCTAATGGCACGAGGCCGTGTTCATAGGCAGTCTGCACGCTTGCTCGGCTATAGAAGTCTTTCTCTGTCAACTCCTCTGGTACCATCGGAATGGCACTTGGGCGCTGGCCGGTCCAGGCTTCTTGGAGGGAAGCGACTTCCTGACGTAGGTTGTTGAGGACTTGGGTGTCGTTGGCTCCATAAACTGGGAGTGCCAGCTGGATGACATCCACCTCTTCACGCTTCATAAGAGCCCGTCCCTTGATGTCTTCCATAGTCATAGCGAGTGGTGTAGAGCCCACGATAGCTCGCACTTCACCAGCCTCATTCTGTGGTAGGCTCAACTGGTGCTTGAAGTTCGAGTAGAGTTGAGCACGAAGGTTGGTTTGACGACCGGCTGTCACCAAGAGGTGAACCCCGATACTGAGACCTTCACGGGAGATGCGCACCAAGAGCTTGAAGAGTTCCGCCTCATAGGCTTCTTCCTTGAAGGCTTCATAGCTATCTAAGAGGATAACAATAGCCGGCTCTTCCTGACCACTGGCCTGACGGTAGAGGTCTAAAGTCCCAACACCATAGTCCGCAAGGAGTTTCTTACGACGGTTAAGTTCTTTCTCCATGATTCGTACAAACTTAGAGATCTTCTCCGTTTGGTCCAGAAGCATGGTATCCGCCACCTGTGGAAGCTTGGACAATGGAGCCAAACCATTAGTACCAAAGTCCATCAAGTACATGGTAAGGGCCTTGGGACTGAATTTACGAGCCAAGTCCATACCAGCAGTCTGAAGGAAGGTGGTCTTTCCTGTACCCGGACTTCCATAAAGGAGGATATGACCATCCTTGGAGAGATTGATAGAAACGGCTTCCTGCTTCTGAGCCTGCGGGATATCTGCCATTCCAAGTAGAACTGAGAGTGATTTCTCTTGTGCCCATGCTACTGCTGGTTGCACTTCTTCCAGCTCCTCTAGCGCGATGCGCTCCTTAAGTGGTGGCAACCATGGCTGTGGCACTGGAGGAATCTCTTGTTCCTCACACAAGAGCTGGATATGGTGCACTATCGCATCCAACTCTGTTGGAACTTCCTTGATCTCATCCACATCTTCTAAGCCTGAAAGATCTTCATTCAAAATCTCATA
>CAUVSV010000059.1:0-5880 GCA_963554735.1 Streptococcus oralis | reverse complement strand
TGAATCGCCTCCTGCCTGTTAGTCACTCCCAATTTTGAAAAGATATTGGCCAAGTGATTGGAAACTGTACGTTTACTCACATAGACCTTGTCACAGACATCATCAATGGTCAAGCCATTTCTAACCAGTTCTAGTATCTCGATTTCTCGTGGTGTTAGCACCTCTACCATCACTTCATCTGAAAAGACCTTACCACCTAGATAAATCTTTTCCAATTTTTTAACCAACTCATCTGGGTTCATACTTTTGTCCAGAAATCCATAAGCTCCCATAGCTTTAGCTCGGTGTTCATACATTTTTTTACTGTAACCTGTCAAAATCACAACCTTACTAGAACAACCATTGTCGATAATCTCTTGTGCCAAGGTCAGCCCATCATCTTGATACAGACTCGTCAGGTTGATGTCAATCAAAATAATGTCGTAGTCATTAAAAGCAATCTCCGAAATAGTCGAAAAATTATCCACTAACTGGACCTTTTTAATGTTTTCCGATAACTCTAAAATCATCTTGATACTTTGACTAAATAATTTATGATCATCAATTAACAAAATTCTCATAACACAACTCCTTATCAATCGGGAGAGTAATTTCTACACGAAATCTCTTATTATTTTCAAAAATCTGCATCTGACCACCTAAAACACTAATTTTATTAAACATATTTTTCAAGCCATAACCTAAGGATTTTTCTGTTTGAAGGCAGTCATTTTCAGAAATTATAAAAATAGCGTCATCATGAACATCAATCTTCAAAGAAATCGTTCCACCACTAGCGTACTTAACGGCATTGGTCGCCAATTCCTCAACCAGACGATAGACAATTTTATCGTAAGGAGATAAAAGCCTAAAGTGGACAGGAAACTGTGTGACGACTTCATTTTCTGCGTGATAGCGCTTGACAATTCGATTAATCAGCCCTTGATACTGGATGTCTAACTGCTCGTCTGTTTCTACCATTGGCTGATAATAATCCATCCGCTCACGAATCCGCTGAACCAACTCCTCTGTCACCAGATTGATCTGTTCACCAAAAACTTGATTGCTACTATATTTATTGAAATTTTTTATTGCAATCACATTTTGCAGGATTTCATTGTGAAGAAATTCGGAGAACTGTTGTTCTGTGTCTTCATTTGCCAGCAGATTTTTCACCATACGGTTACGCTTTAAAAAGAGAACTTTTACATAATCCCTAGCATCTAGCATTTCAGCAGAACGAAAGAGGCGAATCAATTCTTCCGAACAAATCCCGAACAATAGTAACATGATATTCAAGACCAAAAAGCTCGTGTTTAAATCTAGACGAAAGATGATGAAAATACCTACTAACAAAAACATAACTAGTAAAAATAAGTGTGAAAAAGCTTTTATATAGGACAATTTTAACTCTGATACCTTTTTTTGAAGAGAGCTGATAATAGTTTTGAAGTGTAAAAAAACTAAGATGCCAACAATTTCCAGATACCAGGCTAGGTTCATCACTCCTGAGCCCGTCGTATTGATATACAAAAAGAAATAAGAAAGAGGCAATATTAAAGCTAATATCCACAAATTTCGTCTCTGATACTTGAGTTTACTTTTCAACTCTTCATGATATAAAATAAATAAAATCAAGGGAACAAGGTTTAAAAAGAAAGACGCAAACAAGGACAGAAAGAGAAAAATTGAAGGACTTAACAGATACGAACTAACGGTGATTAGTGTCAACACAAAGGACACACTCATCAGTTCTTCTCCTATTTTCTCTCCCAGAAAGAGAATAGACAGAGAACTATACACCAATAAAAAAGAGTTGAGCGGATGAAGGATATCAAAAAAGTGCAACAGGGTGCTCGTAACTCCTTGATTAAATATGGATTGCCAGCTAATGAGAAACATCATCAGGAGCAACCAGAGTTTCAACTCACTATAACGAAAGGTCACAATATTACAAATATAACTAAATGCAATTAAAGCAATAATCAGCAATAAAACCATCTGTAAGGAAAAATCTGTCGAAAAGTCCAGAGGAACCCTATAATAAATATAAATCATCAAAGTTAGATGATTAAAAATCGTCAACCACCACAATAAAAGTGAGTTTTTCGAGATCAATTTGACAAACTGTTTCATATGTATCCACTTCCTGAACTACTTTAATATCATTATAACACAATACCAGAATTGTCGGATAGGCAACTCTGGTATTTGACTTAATTTTCAATAATTTGCCAACTTACTCTGTAAGTCACTAGCAGGTAAAGGACAAAGAGTAAAACCGCTACTCCCAGATAGGTGATATCAATAGAAATGCTGGTATTAGCGAAATTCTCAAAATAGCCCAAAAGAGCTGTACTCAAGGCAAGTGCTAGCGGACCTGCGATAACCAGCGGAACCAAGAAATAACTTAGAATCTGTTGCAAAAGAATAGAGCGATTTTGCTTTCTCTTATTCCCAAGAAGGTATAAGATTTGATAATCATTGACACTATCCAAAGAACTTGTAGAAGTTTGAAGTGACAAGATACTGAGGGAAATAATGATAAAAATAACACTGACAAAAATCATGACAAAGACGATGACGCCCATAAATCCAAGATAAATCTCAAAAATTCTTCCTTTCGTTTGATAGGTGAACGGATTCAACTCTGTACCATCACGAGTGAAGTAGTATTTTTCAATCCACTGACTCAAGAATGTTTCTACTTTCCGCTTGTCAATATTTTCTTTGAAATTGGCAACATAGGTCATGTGGTCTTCCGTCAGTCCAATTACTACCTTATCGGGTACAATCAAGGTTCCTGTGTCATTTGTACCTACTGAAGATAAAAAGTAAACTGTTTCAAGTGGCTTGGAAGATGCAAGATTGAGAGAATGACCATTAATCGTGAGGTTTTTGGTCGTTGATAGAAAGTCCTGAATCTGCTTGGCAGTTCCTTTATAGTTGGCATTGACCAGAAATTGGTTATCTGCCAAGTCAACCGCTTTTTTCCCTTGCAGTTTGCGGAGATGATTGTAGGCAGAAATTCCTAAAATCGGTACTTTTGATTCAGGAAGTTCCTTATCATGCGCCCAAAGATTGCTAGTATCAATCAAATCTTTATAGGTTAAATCACTAGAATAGATAGGATAGCTGTACTCCTCTTTGATGAGGTTAAAGTCAAATCCATCTGCTTTCAATCTGTCTTTTACAGATTCCTGAGAAAACTGGAACTCTTGACCACGATAAAGATTGACAGATACGTCATAAGGTGAGTATTTGTTCAGCTCTCGGTTCATAGTCGTATAGGCACTACCACTAAAAACTAGTAAGCTGAGAGCCAGTGTCAAGGTCAAGGATAAGACAGCCAACGTGACCGAATTACTGTCAGCTTGTTTTGAAAATTGACGAATTTTAAAACTGTTTAGTCTGTTATAGTAGGTTTGAGGCAGTTTTCTAAGGGAAACCAAGATAAAATGGCTCAAGGTATTGTAAAATAAAATCACAAAAATCACGAAGACAGATACAAGTAAGATACCCCAGCTTTTCAAGAGTGATAGATGGTGATAGTCTGAAAAATAGAGAGCACCAAAACCGATAACAGCTGTCGAAAGAATAAAGAGAAGTGCTTGAAGAACTGGCTTGCCTTTTGCCAAGACAGATTTCTTGACCCCATTTTCTTGAATGAGTGCAATGATATTTTGCTTTCTAAAGGTAAGAATGTCCATGACACCAACAATAAAACTAGTTACCAAATAGGAATAAACTAGTAAGATGATAGACTTTATATCAAAGAAAACCAAATTACCAAAGTAATTCGCCATGAAAAACTCAGAAGCCACCTTAGCTAGAACAACCAACAAGACCAGCCCAAGCAAGAAACCTAGAATCAAGGAAAAGATATTGACCAGCATGGTTTCAAAGAACAGGGTACGGATAATCTGCTTCTTCTTCATTCCCAGCGTTGCATAAAGTCCCAGCTCTTTCTTGCGCCGTCCCAGGACAAAGTTTGTAGAATAAACGACGAGAAAGGCAATCGCCGATAGAATCAGATAGGAAAGCAAGCCCATGTACTGGCTCATCACCGTCGTTAACATTTCCTTTGCTCCTGATAAACTTTGCATCACTGGATGGCTTGGTAAAGCATTAAAAGCGTAGAGCAAGCTATAAATCAAGGTCAGACTGAAAAAATAGATGGTATAGGTCTGTAAATTTCGAAATACATTTCGTAAAATCAATTTTGGATACATACTCTCCTCCTCCTATCTGGTACGGCTGTAAATCTCTTGCAAATACTGTTCATTAGATAAGCTGTTACGTTCCAAATCATCCATAATCTTTCCATCGCTAAGTAGCACCATCCGTGAAGAGTACTTGGCTGCGGCAGGGTCATGCGTAACCAGTAAAATGGTAATACCAAAACTTTTATTGATTTCCTGCAAAAGTGCCATCAGTTTTTCAGAATTGGCAGAGTCCAAGGCTCCTGTCGGCTCATCTGCGATGATCAGTTTAGAATCATCAATCAAGGCTCTAGCAGTTGCCACACGTTGTCGTTGACCACCTGATAACTGATTAGGAAACTTATCTTTTAAGTTTTGGATGGCCAACTTATCCAAAATTTCCTCAATCTTATCCTGATGTTTTTTGATATTTTTCCCCTGAATTTGAAGAGGTAGAACGATATTTTCATAGACCGTCAAGGTTTCCACCAAGTTGTAAGCTTGGAAAATATAGGAAATGTTTTTAGCACGATAGTCAGCTAGTTCATTTTCCTTGGCATGGATGATGTCAAAATCTTCAAATCGAATCTCACCTGATGTTGGTTTATCAATCGTTGAAATACAGTTGAGGAGTGTTGTTTTTCCACTACCACTGGCCCCCATAATTGCCAGAAATTCACCTTTTTCAACGGACAAGTTCACATCTGATAAAGCATGAACGATATTATCCCCTTGACCAAATGTTTTCGTTAATGCTGTCACGATAAGCTGTTTCATCATTTCATTCCTCCGTTTCTTTTTTACACTCTCATTATACGGTTTCTTTCAAGGTTTGCCATGAGTATTTTGTGCAATATATTTACGCTATAAAAAAAGCCGATACTTTTTAGGTATCGGTCGATATTGATTATTTTCGATTGTTTCTTTTTTTCATAAAGTAAACAATCCCTATGACAATAACTCCTAAGACCACTACAGGTGCATAGAAGTCTAGTGTTCCAATAATTCCTTCCATTTTATCCTCCTCTCAAAGAATGGAGGTAGTTTTATCCACAGCGCACGTTTGGCGAAGTACATTCATAAGAATATGTAAACCACCAACCACAGCGACCCTGTACTGTTAATCTAACAGCCGTACGCCACCCTGCAGCAGATTTACCATTCAACTCTTGGCTATTAATTTCATAATCCAAAGAATCAATCTCAAAGTTGTCTTGTTTCATTTGTATTTCTCCTTGTAAATATAACACTAAATCAAAGTGTTGTCAATGTTTTGTAATAAAATACTAGAATTTACCTTTTGTTTTATCTAACAACGAACATTATTTGTCGTACACTCATAGGAACAGGTGAAACACAATCCACAGCGACCTGCTAGTGTCATTTTAAAAGCTGTGTACCACCAGCCAGATCCTGAGGTACCATTGAGTTCCTGATTGTCAATTTCAAATTCAAGCGTATCAATCTCAGTATTTACTTTTTTACTTTTCATAATTTTACTCCGTAAATTTCTTTCGTTCCGTTTATATTTTCCATAAACCTTGTATATAGTCCTTCAGTCTACTCTCAAACCAAAGGACTATAACAAGTTTCAAATTGAAAAATGAATCCTATAGAAACAAATCTACATCAAACTTTTTAGTAGTGAGAAAAACTAGCCACACTTCACATTATTTGATGTACATTCATAAGATCCTGT
>CAUVSV010000058.1:0-5903 GCA_963554735.1 Streptococcus oralis | reverse complement strand
AGATTGGTAAGAAAACAGCCCAGCAGATGGTGCTGGACTTGGAAGGCAAGGTAGTTGTGGCTAGTGATGACCTTCCTGCTAAGGTCGCAGTGCAAACCAGCGCTGAGAACCAAGAATTGGAAGAAGCTATGGAAGCCATGTTGGCATTGGGTTACAAGGCAACCGAGCTTAAGAAGATCAAGAAATTCTTTGAAGGAACGACAGATACAGCTGAGAACTATATCAAGTCGGCCCTTAAGATGTTGGTCAAATAGGAGATTTTTATGACAAAACGCTGTGGTTGGGTTAAAATGAACAACCCATTATATGTGGCCTATCATGATGAAGAGTGGGGCCAACCCCTTCATGATGACCGTGCTCTTTTTGAGTTGCTTTGTTTGGAAACTTACCAGTCGGGTCTATCTTGGGAAACGGTACTAAACAAACGCCAAGGATTCCGAGAAGTATTTCATGGCTATCAAATTCAAGCGGTCGCGGAAATGACAGATGGGGAGTTGGAAGCCTTGTTAGAGAATCCAGCCATTATCCGAAATCGTGCCAAGCTCTTTGCGACGCGTGCCAACGCCCAAGCATTTTTGCAAATCCAGAAAACCTTTGGCTCTTTTGACGCTTATCTCTGGTCCTTTGTTGAGGGAAAAACGATCGTGAATGATGTTCCTGACTATCACCTAGCACCTGCTAAAACAGCCTTGTCTGAAAAATTAGCTAAAGATCTAAAAAAACGAGGTTTCAAGTTCACAGGTCCCGTTGCAGTCTTGTCATTTCTACAAGCTGCAGGGTTAGTTGATGACCACGAGAATGATTGTGAGTGGAAGGGGAATTAAATGATGTCTAACAAAAATAAGGGAATTCTGATTTTTGCGATTCTCTATACAGTTCTCTTTGTATTTGATGGAGTTAAATTGCTGGCTTTCTTGATGCCATCTGCTATTGCAAATTATCTAGTTTATGTAGTACTAGCTCTATATGGCTCTTTCTTGTTTAAGGATCGATTGATCAAACAATGGAATGAGATTAGAAAGACTAAAAGGAAATTCTTCTTTTGCGTCTTAACAGGATGGCTCTTTCTCTTTCTGATGACTTTTGTCTTTGAATTTGTATCAGAGATGTTGAAGCAGTTTTTTGGGCTAGTCGGACAAGGTCTAAACCAGTCGAATATTCAAAGTACCTTTCAAGAACAACCAATACTGATAGCAGTTTTCGCCTGTATCATAGGACCTTTTGTGGAAGAACTCTTTTTCCGTCAGCTCTTGTTACATCACTTGCAGAAACGTCTGTCAAGTTGGCTAAGCATTCTTCTGGTAGGACTTGTTTTTGCTCTGACTCATATGCACAGTTTGGCTTTATCAGAGTGGGTCAGTGCAGTCGGTTATCTAGGTGGAGGCATTGCCTTTTCTATCATCTATGTGAAAGAAAAAGAGAATATTTATTATCCTCTAGTTGTTCATATGTTAGGCAATAGCCTTCCCTTGATTATTTTAGTTATCAGTAGTATGTGACGTTTTAGTAGTTATACAAGAGAAAAAGCTGAGAATCTCCTCTCAGCTTTTTGATTATATGCTAGTAACTTTTATAGTGCAGTAAGAAATGTCAGTCCACCTAAGACAACGCCAGCTGAGTTTGGAATAATTAGTATCCAATCCTTCTTAGGTTCTTTTGTCCATCCATAAATAACCCAAATTAAACAAGATACTGCTGCGGATAAAGGCTGGAATGGTTGAGCTTTGTTGCCTTGTAAATTGGCAAAAATTTGTGGGATGTAGGCGATAAATACAATAATCCCGATAAAGGCCCCGATTGAACCGACAATTTGATTTATTTTTTGTTTAGTCATATACACCTCCTTCAAAAAGATATCATAGAAATTAGCGAAAATCAATACAAAAGCATAAAAATGGAGAAATTGTTTATTTTTTGTTATAGTCAAAGCGAATGACTTGCTCTTTTGCATCCACATAAGCATAGACGCCAAAGGGTACAATGGCTCTTGGTGTGGCGATTATAGACAATTGGGATATTGCTGTCAACGATGCTCATTAGTGCCTCTTTATAGTCGTCATAGAAGGTTTCATCCATTGGCTTTCCGACCAAGAGTCCACTGATGACCTCAAATACCCCAGTTTCTTTCAAATTCTGCACCATTTTTTTGAAGTTTTCCGGCTCAGGTTTTTCTTCGCTTGTTTCTAGCAAGAGAATCTTTCCTTCCCAGTCGGATAAGTCAGGGAAGAGTTTGTACTTTTGGCAGAGCTCCGTGCTGTCTGCGTATCGAGAGTTGTCAAAGATATCATAAAGAGATTCAAGACAACCACCGAGAATTTCTCCCTCAAACTGAGCATTTCCTTGCAACAAATCAAAGCCTGTATTTACATGACTGATACGAGCTGTTCCCAGAGCCTTGGGACTAAAATCAGTTCGTTCCTCATACCAAAGGTCGCTAGGGCGGATTTCTGAGATTCTCCCAGTCTCGATCAGTTCTTTAAAGTAGTGAAAGCTATAGGGCAACATCTCCTTGTCCAATTCACAAATGTCTGCTAAAAAGGATTGCCCATAAAAAGTCTTGACCCCTAGTTTGTGCAACATAAGGTGGTTCATAGTGGTATCCGAGAAGCCAAGAAAAATCTTTTGTTGGATAACCTTTTGAAGCTGGTCGTTTTCAAAAAGATAAGGTAGCAAGCGATAGGTATCATCCCCACCGATGGCGCATAGGATCATGTCGATGCTATCGTCCGAAAAGGCCTGCATCAAATCCTCTGCACGCGCCTCAGGATGGTCCTTGATAAAGTCTAAACCTTTTAACGAATGGTGCAAAAAGATAGGATTGAGTTCCAAATCCTTGAGACGTTGGATACCCAAGTCAACTTCGTGTTTGACAAAATCCTCTCCGATAACACCGCTAGACAAACTAACGATACCAATAGTAGAAACCATATCTCATCCTCCTAGAAATAGATTGAGCCTATTTTATCACAAAAGATGAGAGAAAACTATAAGAATCAGACTCAGAAGTTCTGTTGGATATCAAGAAAGCAAGTGAAAAGCAACCGCCTGTGCAGTTGCTTTTCGTTTTTCTAATCTCGCTAGATATGAGTTACTTGGTCAACTCTTGATTATAGGAGAGGGCTAAATCAATCCAGTAAGGCAGTTCTTTTTGACCTTCAATATCTAGGTCTATATAGCCATGATAAGGTCGCCCTCTCATCAATGTAGTATGAGCTCCTATTCGGGGTAGAACTTGCTTTTCCATTTCTTTGCCAATTCTCACCATAACTAACTCGTCTTTTCTGGAACTGACTGTAAGGACCATTTTCCCACGAATCATAAAGGCCAGGCCACCAAACAGTTTCTTTTCTTCTAACTCTTCTTCGAAAATTTGGGGAGGAAGTTTAAGTGCTAGAATTTTTCGAATCTGCTGAGCTAAAGATTGACTATATGCCATAGCTTTTCACTTTTCTTAATAACGTGATGGGCCCGCGCTTGCACTTCGGATGTTGAAACGTTTCTTGAGATAGAAGCGAAGGGCGAGAAGGGCAGCTCCCAGGATAGCCAAAGGCAATGGAGCAAGGACTGGATTGAGGTTTGCTGGTAGGAAGCTTGTTGCAAAGAAGACAACCAACCAAAGAAGCATAGCAGCGAGGATGACGAGGATTGATTTCCAGAAAGGAGGGCGCTGGCTACGATCTGTGTCTGGTCCATAGTACTGGTAGACAAAGTAGTACATCAAGTAGAAGGCAAGTCCTCCTACAAGTCCAACCAACAAGAGGGTAATCAAGCCATAGCCAATAGCCTGATCTGTAGAGAAGAAGGTAGTCAGAGCGCTAACCAATGCAAAGAGACTGGTGATAAAAAGGGCTGAGTCCATAATCATGAGTTTTGGATCGTCATTTTCTTTTGGATGCTCTTTTTCGTATTGCTCCTTGACAGTGAAGCTATGAGCCCAGTGGGTTGGAGCTCCGTAGAGGGAACGAGCAGTCGTCCCCTTTGCTTGCTCTTCAAGGATTTTAGGAATGACTTCCTCAAAAACAGCCTTGATTTCAGCATCTGTTTTACCATCTTTGATAAATTGTTGGGTAGCAATGTGGATAAACTCTTGGTTTTTCTTGGTTAGTTTCTGTAAATCAATCTGAGACATAGGGATTCCTCTTAGAACCATTTTTTATGGATGAGATAGAGAGTGAGTGAAACACTCATAGCAAAGGCGATAAAGACGATTAACCAGAAGGCGTGAGGTTCACCATTTAGAGGGATTTCATTATCCTTAAAGTTCATCCCGTAGGCTGAGAAGATCATGGTTGGGATAGACATGACGATGGTCACGAGAGCTAGGGTCTTCATGATGTTGTTCTGGTTATTGGAAATGATAGAGGCAAAGGTCTCTGTCATAGAGTGAAGGACGTTTCCATAGATATCTGCCATCTCAATGGCCTGTTGGGTTTCAATCAGAGTGTCTTCGAGTAGGTCTTCGTCTTCTAGGTATTTCTTGATATTGCTAGTTGCGCTGGTCAATTTCTTAATCACGCGCTCGTTCGTCTTCAGTGAGGCCTTGAAATAGACGATGGTCTTTTCCAATTCCATGAGCTCGATCAGCTCTTCGTTTCGAGTGGATTTGTGAAGTTGACTTTCGATTTGTTCACTCTTACGGTCGATCGAACGAAGGGCCGTAAGGTAAAGTTCGGCGTTGCGATAGAGAATCTGGAAGATAAAGCGTGAACGCATGAAGGTGTAGAAATTGCGCAGTCTACGGTTGATAAAGACATCGAGAACGGGGAGGGATTCCAAGCAGGTGGTGATAATGGTTTCCTCGGTGATGATAATCCCCAGCGGAATCGTAACGTAGTAGGTACGATTGTTTCTTTCCTCTGTGATGGGAACGTCCACGATGATCAAAGTATACTCATCTTCGATGGTAATACGGGACATTTCTTCCGCATCGAGCGGTGCTCGAAGGTCAGCGATGTCAATGTCAAAGGCATTGGCAATTTCCAGTGATTCATTTTGTGTAGGATTGACGAGGTTGATCCAAGTACCCGGTTCAAGCGTGTCGATCTCTTTAAATTCAGTTGTTGTTGAGAGAAAAACTTGTTTCATATCCCCTATCCTTTCCTACTATTCAGTGATTCATTTTTTGCACCGTACTATTATACTATAAAAACAGCTTTTTGGGTAATAGAATTTCACATTTTTTGGTATAATGGAAAGCAATAATGGACTAGAAAGAACAAAGATGCAAGATAAAATTGTGATTCATGGGGCGCGTGCCCATAACTTAAAAAATATTGATGTGGAGATTCCGCGAGACAAGCTAGTTGTTGTGACTGGTTTGTCAGGGTCTGGGAAATCCAGTCTGGCCTTTGATACCCTCTATGCGGAGGGCCAACGTCGCTATGTAGAGAGTTTGTCAGCCTACGCTCGCCAGTTCTTGGGCAATATGGAAAAACCAGATGTGGATGCCATTGATGGCCTCAGCCCAGCTATTTCCATCGACCAGAAAACCACCAGCAAAAACCCTCGTTCGACCGTGGGAACGACGACTGAAATCAATGACTATCTGCGTCTCCTCTACGCACGTGTGGGGACGCCTTACTGTATCAACGGACACGGGGCTATCAAGGCTTCTTCTGTGGAGCAAATCGTTGATAAGGTCTTAGAATTGCCAGAACGCCAACGCTTGCAGATTTTGGCCCCTGTTATCCGCAAGAAAAAAGGACAACATAAGAGCGTCATTGAAAAGATTCAGAAAGATGGCTATGTTCGTGTCCGAGTGGATGGGGAAGTCTATGATGTGACCGAAGTGCCTGAACTGTCTAAGAGTAAGCAACACAATATCGATGTCGTGGTCGACCGTATTGTCATCAAGGAGGGCATTCGTAGCCGTCTCTTTGATTCCATTGAGGCTGCCCTTCGTA
>CAUVSV010000057.1:0-6066 GCA_963554735.1 Streptococcus oralis | reverse complement strand
TTTATGATCGTCTGGGGGTGTCAAAAAACGCTTCGGCAGACGAGATCAAAAAGGCATATCGTAAGCTTTCAAAAAAATATCACCCAGATATCAACAAGGAGCCTGGCGCTGAGGAAAAATACAAGGAAGTTCAAGAAGCCTATGAGACTTTGAGTGATGACCAAAAACGTGCAGCCTACGACCAATATGGTGCTGCAGGTGCCAACGGTGGCTTTGGTGGTGCCGGTGGTTTCGGCGGCTTTGACGGAGCAGGTGGCTTCGGTGGTTTTGAAGATATCTTCTCAAGTTTTTTCGGAGGAGGCGGAGCTTCGCGCAATCCAAACGCTCCTCGTCAAGGGGATGACCTCCAGTACCGTGTGAACTTGACCTTTGAAGAAGCTATCTTCGGAACGGAAAAAGAAGTCAAATACAATCGTGAAGCAAGCTGTCGTACCTGTAACGGATCTGGTGCTAAGCCAGGGACAAGTCCAGTCACTTGTGGACGCTGTCATGGTGCTGGTGTTATTAACGTTGATACGCAGACTCCTCTTGGTATGATGCGTCGCCAAGTAACTTGTGATGTCTGTCATGGTCGCGGAAAAGAAATTAAAGATCCATGTACTACATGTCACGGAACAGGTCATGAAAAGCAAGCTCATAGCGTACATGTAAAAATCCCTGCTGGTGTAGAAACTGGCCAACAAATCCGCCTAGCGGGTCAAGGTGAAGCAGGCTTTAATGGTGGACCTTACGGGGACTTGTACGTAGTGGTTTCAGTTGAAGCTAGTGATAAGTTTGAACGTGAAGGAACAACTATTTTCTACAAGTTAAATCTTAATATTGTCCAAGCAACTCTAGGAGATACTGTGGAAATTCCAACTGTGCATGGCGCTGTCGAATTGGTCATTCCAGAGGGAACTCAAACTGGCAAGAAATTCCGCCTACGTGGCAAGGGAGCACCGAGCCTTCGTGGTGGTGCTGTTGGTGACCAGTACGTCACTGTTAATGTCGTGACTCCGACAGGCTTGAACGATCGCCAAAAAGCAGCGCTTAAAGAATTCGCAGCTGCAGGTGATTTGAAAGTCAATCCAAAGAAAAAAGGCTTCTTTGACCATATAAAAGATGCCTTTGAAGGTGAATAAAGCAAAAAGAGCCAATTGGCTCTTTTTTTATGTTATTTTTGAAAATTTAGCGTCAGAAAAATCATTTTCCAGTTAGCCTACTATTTATACTTTTGCTTGAGTAAGCCAGCTGCATCCATATCTTGGATGAGTTGTTTGATTTCCTCTTCTTTACCAGATTTCACGGTGATGGTATCAATGTGCTTGATTGCCGAATTATCCTGAATATCGACCAAGGTCAAAGCTTTTTCATAGAAAGCAATTCCCTTTTTAAGACTTTCTTGATCTTTCCAATTTAGAATTGTGTAAGAAGATTTTGATTTCTTTCCTTTTTCTTGGAAATACTTCTCGCCCTCCTCCTTTAAAAATTGTATTAAACCGTGATTGAACAAGTTGTCCCCTACTTTATAGTAGGAAATATCTCCTGTCTGGAGGACATAGACTTTAAGTCGGTTTTTGGTGAGTTTTGGACTTTCTTTTAGGACGGGGTGACTATTGATGACCTCGTCTGAGAAAGTAACATAAAAATGTAAGCCTCCACCCTCGTATTGATAGTGTCCATCCGATTCTACTTTCTCAGGAGGCATGTCAAGGGAGGTAAAGATTTGTTTTAAGTCGTCATTCCCTTTTCGGATGTCACTTGGTGACGCTTTGAAAAGATTGGCCACTAGTAGAAATGCCAGGACTGCAAGAAGGCTAAGGCAGCCGCAAGGGATCGCGATGACCTTCGCTAGAACTTTTACAAACTGTTTCATTTTCATTGCCTCCTTTTTCTGCTCAAATCTAGTAACCCAAAATGGAATTAAGGAAAGTTGGAGGCTTTCTTATTCTTGTTTTTCTTCTTGGAGGACCGCCATTCTGGTTTGGAAATCTTTTTCCAAGACTTTGAACTTATAGGTTAAATCTTTTTGGTATTCCTTGATAAGGGTTTTTTGTTGGTCGATGATTTGTAGGCTGTTTTGGATGATATCCAAATCAGCCTTGATAGCTTCGACGCGGTCAGTTGTATCTAGCACTTCATCCTGAATGGCTTGGCGATTTTTCACGACAAAATAACTTCCAGCTGCAGCTCCTGCAAATAGCAATAGATTGGATAGTTTCATGGCAACTCCTTAAGCGTTTCTTATGGTTTCAGCGACTTGGGCAAGTTTGTCAAAGTCAGGTTCGTGGGCGATAAAGTCAATCTTGAGGTCATCTTCTGCACCGTAGCGAGGTACGAGATGCACGTGGGTATGAAAGACTGTTTGACCAGCGACTTCTTCACAGTTGGCGATGATGTTCATTCCGGCAGCCTTGGTAGCCTTCATGACTTTTTGAGCCACTGTTGGTACCTGAGCAAAGAGTTGGCTGGCGCTGGCAGCATCCATTTCTAAAAGATTGCGATAGTGTTCTTTGGGTACGACCAAGGTGTGTCCAGGCGTTACTTGAGAGATATCAAGGAAGGCAAGAATCTGCTCATCCTCGTATACTTTGGAAGCAGGAATCTCCCCTGCGATAATCTTACAAAAAATGCAATCTGACATAAAATCCACCTCTACTGTATTGAATTTTGATATAATATAGCTACATTATACCAGATTCGGAGAAAATATGTTAGAAATTAAAAACCTGACAGGAGGCTATGTTCATGTCCCTGTCTTGAAAGATGTGTCCTTTACCGTTGAAAGTGGGCAGTTGGTCGGTTTGATTGGTCTCAACGGTGCTGGGAAATCAACGACTATCAATGAGATAATCGGTCTGTTGACGCCTTACAGTGGGGAAATTAAGATTAACGGTCTTACCCTGCGAGAAGATGCGACCAGCTATCGCAAGCAGATTGGCTATATCCCAGAAACGCCTAGCTTGTATGAGGAATTGACTCTTAGAGAGCATATCGAGACGGTTGCCATGGCCTATGGTATTGAGCAAAAAGTGGCTTTTGATCGTGTGGAACCTTTGTTAAAAATGTTTCGTTTGGATCAAAAATTAGACTGGTTTCCAGTACATTTCTCAAAAGGGATGAAGCAGAAGGTCATGATTATCTGTGCTTTTGTCGTAGATCCGAGTCTTTTCATCGTTGATGAGCCTTTTCTTGGCCTCGATCCGCTGGCCATTTCTGACTTGATTCAGCTTCTAGAAGTGGAAAAGCAAAAAGGCAAGTCTATTCTCATGAGTACCCACGTGCTGGATTCGGCGGAGAAGATGTGTGATGCCTTTGTCATTCTCCACAAGGGGGAGGTGCGGGCTCAGGGAAACCTCCAGCAACTCCGTGAAGCCTTTGACATGCCTGAAGCGAGTTTGAATGATATTTACTTGGCTCTGACCAAAGAGGAGGAGCTATGAAAGACTTGTTTTTAAAGAGAAAGCAGGCTTTTCGTAAGGAGTGTGTCGGTTATCTGCGCTATGTTCTCAATGACCACTTTGTCTTGTTCCTGCTAGTTCTCATCGGTTTTCTAGCTTACCAGTACAGTCAACTCCTGCAACATTTTCCTGAAAATCATTGGCCCATCCTCTTGTTTTTAGGGATTGTATCTGTCTTACTTTTGGCTTGGGGAGGAATCGCGACCTACATGGAAGGGCCTGACAAGCTCTTTCTCTTAGTCAGTGAAGAGGAGGTTAAGTCCCACCTCAAAGGGCAGACAGTGCGCTCGCTAGTTTTTTGGCTCTTTGTCCAAACCCTTTTCTTGCTTTTGTTTGTACCCTTGTTTTTAGCCATGGGCTATGGTTTTCCAGTCTTTCTCATCTATGTGGTTTTATTGGGAGCTGGGAAATACCTGCTCTTTCGTCAAAAAGCCAGCAAATTTTTCACTGAAACTGGGCTGGACTGGGACTATGTCATTGCCCAAGAAAGCAAGCGCAAGCAAGTCTTGCTTCGTTTCTTTGCTCTCTTTACTCAGGTCAAGGGTGTTTCAAATAGTGTCAAACGTCGCGCTTATCTGGATTTTATCCTTAAAGCAGTTCAGAAAGTGCCGAGCAAGATTTGGCAAAATCTTTATCTCCGCTCTTATCTGCGAAATGGAGATTTGTTTGCCCTCAGTTTGCGCCTCTTGCTCCTATCCTTGTTAGCTCTAGTCTTTATCGAACAAGCTTGGATCGCGACGGCAGTGGTGGTTCTATTTAATTACCTCTTGCTCTTTCAGTTACTGGCCCTCTATCATGCTTTTGATTACCAATACTTGACCCAGCTATTTCCACTAGAAAAAGGGGAGAAAGAGAAGGGATTGAAACAGATTGTGCTTGGTGTGGGAAGTGCAGTTCTTTTGCTGGAATTGCTGGTCGGAGCAGTGGTTTTTCAAGAGAAAATAGCCTTGTTGGCTCTTGTAGGAGCTAGTCTTTTCCTACAATTGTTTTATTTGCCTTACCAACTAAAAAGATTGGTTGACGAATAGACCAAAAACTAGTAGAATAGTAAGGAAACTTTATACGGAGGAAAGAAATGGACTTGGGTGATAATGAGCTAACGCTGACCCCTATCCCTGGGAAGAGTGGCAAGGCTTATATGGGAAGCTACCCTGATGGGAAGCGCGTCTTTGTAAAAATGAACACCTCTCCAATCCTACCTGGCCTAGCCAGAGAACAAATCGCTCCTCAATTACTATGGACTCGTCGTTTGCCAGATGGCCGTGATATGTGTGCTCAGGAATGGCTGACGGGCAAAATCTTGACCCCTTACGATATGAATCGCAAGCAGATTATCAATATCTTGAACCGCCTTCACCGCTCGCGTCCCTTGATGAAGCAGTTGAGTCGTTTGGGATATACCATGGAAACACCAGTTGATTTGCTACGTTCTTGGCAGCAAGGAGTCCCAGAAATCTTGAAGCAGAACCACTATTTGAACAGTGTGATTGCTGAGCTAGGTAAGACGGTTCCAGGTTTTAGGGAAGACCATGCAACGATTGTGCATGGAGATCTTCGTCATAGTAATTGGATTGAGACAGAGAGTGGACTCGTTTATCTAGTGGATTGGGATTCGGTTCGTCTGACGGATCGTATGTTTGATGTGGCGCATTTGCTATGCCACTACATTCCAGATCATCAGTGGCGCCAATGGTTGAGAGACTACGGCTATAAGTACAATCAGACAGTGTTAGATAAATTGTATTGGTATGGTCAGTATTCTTACTTGAACCAGATTGCCAAATACTGTGAAAATCAAGATTTAGACAATGTAAACCGGGAGATTTACGCCTTGCGCGTCTTCCGTGACAAGTATGGAAAGAAGAGATGAGAGTTAGAAATCGTAAAGGGGCGACAGAATTACTAGAGGCCAATCCTCAGTATGTGGTCCTCAATCCCTTGGAAGCTAAAGGGAAATGGCGAGACTTGTTTGGAAATGATCATCCTATTCATGTAGAGGTTGGAAGTGGGAAAGGGGCCTTCGTATCCGGAATGGCCAAGCAAAATCCTGACATCAACTACATCGGGATTGATATCCAAAAGTCGGTATTGAGTTATGCCTTGGATAAGGTATTAGAAGTTGGAGTGCCCAACATCAAGTTGCTGTGGGTAGATGGTTCAGATTTGACCGACTACTTTGAAGACGGTGAGATTGATCGTCTCTACCTAAACTTTTCAGATCCCTGGCCTAAAAAACGCCATGAAAAACGTCGTTTGACTTACAAGAGTTTCTTGGATACCTTCAAGCGCATCTTGCCTGAGAATGGAGAAATCCATTTCAAGACAGACAATCGTGGCTTGTTTGAGTACAGTCTAGTGAGCTTTTCTCAGTATGGGATGAAGCTCAATGGCGTCTGGCTAGACTTGCATGCCAGTGATTTTGAAGGCAATGTCATGACAGAGTATGAGCAAAAATTCTCCAACAAGGGTCAAGTGATCTACCGAGTTGAAGCAGAATTTTAAGAAATAGCTTGAAAACCAGCCGTTTGAGTGCTTATACTTTACATAAATTGACAAACGTGCTATACTGATAGTAAGAATATGAGAAAGAGAGGCGGGGAAATATCTTCGCCTCTTGCTTATGAGG
>CAUVSV010000056.1:0-6230 GCA_963554735.1 Streptococcus oralis | reverse complement strand
TAAATGAAGAAGATAAGCAGATTAACTTTCAGCGAAGAACAAGAAGCGAAGAGTCCAAAGAACATGCTACAACTATTGTAACAACATATTTGAAGTTGGGATTCAGTTTTAAAGAGATTGAGAAGCGTGTTTCTTTATCTTATAAACAACTCCGTAGAGGATGGAAAAGAAGTGATCATATAATGACACATCCTCCTGAATTTTATAGTAAAGGAGATTTATCTGAAGGTTACTGTTTACCGGGTAAAAAGTTACCTAAAAGTATGAGAATAAACGAGGGATAGAAAATGAAAACGGGTATTTGTAGACGATGTTCTTGCAACTGGGTTACACCTTGCATCGATGAAAAGTATGGTCCTTGCTGGTGGGTAGATAAAAACAAAACGCTGTGTAGTCACTGTTTTTATGGTTTTAATGATGAATCTTGTCAGACAAAAGTTTATTACAGACCAGGGCATGATTGGCTTGAGAGAGATTGGGAATTTGCTTGGGAAATACTGACAAATTCAAAAAGTCATTGGGTATATGATATGGAACATGATGTGTTGTGTGTTGTTGGTTTAGGAGATCATATTGGAGCCGTTAGATTTATTGTAAGGAACTTTTATGGACTTAATCGCATTTATCGTGAGGATATTCCTAAATGGCAAGAAATTATTGGGAATAATATGATTTTTTATAATGCAAAGGTCAATGATTCAAAACATTACGCTAGTTGTTTGCCTAGAAAGTATAAAAATGAGGATTGAAATGAACAGTAAAATTATTGACAAGATACAAAATCTTTTAGAGTTAGCTTATGATGCACCAAACGATGAAGAGGGACAGACTGCCCTTCTGATGGCTCAAAGACTTATGGTGAAGCATAATCTTTCTATGAATGATTTAACGAATAGTACAACTCATAAAGATATTGGTGAAACAATAGGAACATGGGAATATAGACTTCCATGGTGGCAAGAAAAATTGGCTGCTATTTTAGGTGAAAATTTTAGATGTAAAACGATAAGAAGACGACTTCCTGAAGATGGCATCACACAGATAATTTTCTTTGGATATCAATCCGATGCTGAACTTTGTAGTAAGGTTTACGAAGGTGCACTCTTATACCTTAAATATCGGCTGAAACGACTTTTCCCTACAGTCTCAAGAGCAAGATGGAAAGACTATAAGAAATCGTACTTACTCGGTTTCTTAAACGGAGTAGATCAACGTTTTCAGGAACAGGTTCAATCATCAGAAGAATTTGGTTTGATGGTAAAAATCCCAGCAGAAGTTTTGGAAGAACAACGACTTCGTATGGGGAAATTAGAAAGTAGAAGCCTAAAAATCGAAATTGAAGTTGATTATGAGGCTTATATTGCTGGTTTTGAACACGCAAAAGAGACCAGGTTGTTATCAGAAGAATTGTTGAATAAATGAGGATGAACATAGGAGGAAATAAAATGACAAAAACTGTTACATATCCACGCTTTGTGGACGTTGACCGAAATGGTGTTTTTCAAAAGGTGTTTGTAACATCTAATGGAAACGAGGAGTGGTGTTCTCCTACTGGACGTGAGTTACAAGAAGGTCCGGATGTTATGGACCACTGGCTCGAATACGAGGACAGTGAAGGGGAACTTCACTACGGTAGATAGTTTCTACCACTGAGTTAAGATAGGAGGTATAGTATGACAGTATTGTATTATTATTTTTTCATAGCAAAGGATAGATTGAAATCCATAAGGGAAAACATTCTTTATTCTAAGAGTTTGCGGAAAGTGCTGGGTAATATAGTTCTTTGCTTTATCTCGCTTATCGCTATTCCTATATCTTGTTCTCGGTTTCTAATATATCTCGCCAACTGGATTTTAATGTCGTTAATAAGTTCTGGATTAATTGAGAATAAAATAATGCAGTTCATGTTATTGGGATTGTTTTTTATCTTTCTCATTGAAATAGTCGGTTTACTCATTATCTCAGTGTTGGGATGGATGGCTTTATCTTTTTGGATACTAGTAAGGTAATATTATGAATTTTTTTGGTAAAGAATTACAGAATAAGAAAGAAAAAAGGGTTGCAAATTTACCAGACAGTAAAAAAGAATCCGTAAATTTTTTAAAGTATAGTTTAATGATCTTGTTAGCAATGATACTGGTAGTTGCTCTGCTATATATTTTCAATGCTGAACTACTTTTGAGATTACTAGATTTTATATTTGAAATTTTCCAAAAAATTCTTGATTTATTTTCTGAGGTGACTGATTTTCTATTTAGAGTATGGCCATCTCCACTATCACTGTTTAAATAGATTAGAGCTTTTGGAAAAATATTTTATAAGTGTATTTGACTTCAAACTATAACTAGTGAAGGAATATGAGAGACCTAAAAATCATGGAAAAGATTGATTTATTAAAATGCTTATCCATCATCACAAAAGACGGATTAAGAACACAAAAATTTAAGAATAGCCATTTACAGCTCATCTCTTCAGCTGAAGAAGGAAGACGAGGGTCTGTATTTGCTTATCGTTCAAAAGCAAATATGGTGAAGGCACGTGGTGTTGTTTTAACCTCTGTCGAATCATTGCTTGAGAATCAGGATCAGTTTACACACTGGACCCCTAATGTGTATTGCTATGGAAGCTATAGCGATGCTGGACGACGGATTACACGTGGCCACTCTGAAGATAATCTTAGACAGATTAACACCTTCTACATTGACTTTGATATTACCTCTTCAGCTGAAGAAATGACGACAGGAGATATTTTAACTGCTTCCCTGGAGTTAGGTTTTATGCCGACGTTGATTCTAAAATCTGATAAGGGATTTCAAGCCTATTTTGTCCTCTCAGAATCAGCTTATGTTACAGTTCATTCCCAATTTCGAGTGGTAAAGGTGGCTAAAGCTATCTCTCAAAATTTGAGAAATTACTTTGCTCAAACTTTACCAGTAGATTTGACTTGTAACCATTTTGGGATTGCTCGTATTCCTCGAACTGATAACGTTGAATTCTTTGATGCTGACTATACCTATTCATTTCAGGAGTGGTTAGATTGGTCAATGAAGCAATCAGACCTTCCCTTCCCAAGTAAAAAGCCAAATTTGACGGTTATTTCAGGTTCTGAAGGGGTAAAACAGATTGATGAACCCTGGTATCAATTGTTGATGAGAGAGGGAAATATCAAGGGTGGAAAAGCCTTGATGGGAAGAAACAACGTTCTTTTCACGCTAGCTTTAGCCAACTTCTCTTCAGGAATCGATCAGGAAGAGTGTGAGGAGGTTCTTTCTAGTTTTAATGCGAATCTAGACGAACCACTCTCTTCAGCTGAATATCATAAGATTATCACAAGCGCCTACTCAGGAAAATATGAAGCTGCTAGTCGTGACTATGTGATGACTTTATGTAAAGCATGGGTCAATCAGGAACTCAAGGCTTCAGATCTCTTTGTGAAGCAACGTTGGTACAAGTTTAAGAAGAAACGTACTGACAGGAAGAATAGTCATCTCTATGAATGGAAAACAGACGTAATGGCCTATTTAGAAGGTTTCTATCAATCTGAGGATCCATTTATCCAGACGACGAAAAAAGAGATACGAGAGAAGTTGAACATTCCTGAGCGTTCATTGGATAAAGTATTGAAGGCTCTCAAAACAGAACAAAAGATCTTCTTCACAGTCAAACACGGCCGTGGAGGAGGCATCAGATTAGCCTCTATCAAAGCAATCTTGCTTTCCCTTATCAAGGTGAAGAAAGAACGTCAGGAGGCTTATATGGCCAATATTGCTGCTTTCTTTGAAGAAAGTATAGAGTTCACTCAGAGAGTGATAGAAAGGGTTAAAGATGGCTTTAAACAAACACAACAACTATCTCTATTTGAGCTTGATATTGGATAATTTTAAAAACCCGCAGACTGCCTTACATTTATATCTACGATTACTACCAAGATATAAATGTATATAAAATAATCTATGGAGGAATGATATGATTTTGATTTTAGCTGGACTATTTAGTCTTATATTTGTTGGAGGATCTTTATTGGTTTTCTCACTTATAGGGATTCGTCAACGAGTTCGTTTAGAAAACGGATATGATTTTGAATTAGAGACAGATCTATTGGCAATGGTTGGCGAAAATAGAAAGTGAGAAGAAGAATGAAGTATGTAATTTTCAGTTTTGAATTAGGTGACTATATTTGTAATGGGGAGAATAAAGTTTTAGTTTTTGATACCTTGGGACTAGCTTTTCAGTATCTTCAAAAGCATTACCGTAAACCACTTCCTGAACAAAGAAAAAAGAGACTGATTCACTATCCTGATGTGTATCAAGCTCCGTTTAGGCTTTTAAAAGTTTGTTAGGAAGGGGAAAGGTCGATGTCAGAGTTATTCAAAATTATTCGAGGCTATTACCTAACAGGGGTTGGTCAGGAACCATTGGCTTATTATTTTAAACTTTCATCGGATAACTTAAAATTTGAGTCTGTTTCTGCAGGAGATGTAGCTTTAACTTTTTATCAAAACGAGGAGAGTATTTCTAGCATTCCAGCGATTATTAGAGTAGATAGTGTTATCTCGAATGATAAAATGATTTCAGATTACCTGCAGGAGGAGTTGAGAGATCATTATCCAATGTTACCAATTGTCCGTGTATTGGATTCCGAGGAATTTGATCCTTTGCTTTTTCAAGAAGTGATGACAACGTTCACTAACTTGAAATCAGAAATAAAAGAATTGGCTAAGATTGATTATGTTCAAGGTTCCATATTTGATTTTATGGATGAGGAGGAAATAGGATGAGAGAGATTTTTAGACACGTTAAGTTAGCTCTAGGGGCTATTCTTGTCATTTTAGTTGTGAGTCTCGCAGTTCTAGGAGGGTATAGGGTGTATAAAGATCATTTTATCTTAGATTACGATCCTCACCTTACTCAGAAGGAATACCAGAATACTGTACTTGATCAAAATGTAAACCTAGTATTTTATAAAAAAGATTGTCCTTACTGTCAGGTTGGAAAAAGTGTAGTTGTAGATGCAGCCAATAAAGGTTCCTATCCAACATTTTACATTGATACTCAGACAGAAGAAGGTCAAAAGCTGGTAGAAAAATACCAGGTTGAAAAAGCTGCAACTATCATTAAGATTCGTAAGGGAAAAATAAAGAAATATCTATATGCTTCAAGAGATTCAGAGGAAAAGATTGTAGCAGATGAGAAAGGAATCCAGGAGGCCATAAATGACTAAAAGGGTAAAGCTAAGTAAATGGGCCGAGACAGCTTTTCAAAATGATTGGGAACTGTGGCGTACTAGGACAAATGAAGGAATGGTTGTTTTAGGAAAAATACCAGATGGGACGTTTACTCTACATCGTTTTAATGATGAGGGAGGAAATATAACACATGTTTCCAAAGAAGAAGCTCTCTGGTTGACCTTAGAGTTAGCACCTGAAAAGTTAGGCTGTATTTAAGGAGGTAGTATGTATCAAATTTTAAATGCTATTGCGCATGGCGTGGTTGGAACTGTCTTGATAGCGATCTGGTTTGTACCACTCTTCAGGATAACTATATGTGATAACTTTGGAAATGAAATCAAAACGAAAAGGCTGCCATTGGCGTTCTTAATGCTACTAAAAAGTGTTTGGCCGAAAAGTAAGGTTTCATTTATTTGGAAAGGATATAAGAAGCATGAGAAGAACTAAATCATCTAGTTTGAAGCAGAAAAGAGCTAACAAACATTTGAGAGGTATAAAAAATTATACATTATCGAGGAAACAAAAAAGTTTTGATTATGTATCAACTTTTTATATGTTGTTTGTAACAAATGCGAAGTATCGAGTTTTTGCAATTTTAAGAGACATATCTTTTTATATTTTGCTAGCTTTAGTGCCAATCAATCTCTTTTTAGGCTTTATTGCATATGTAACAGTAAATTTAGTTCATATGAATTCAAATTTTTTTCAATTAGTTGGATTGAAAGACGTTTCTTTTATGACAGTCTTTGAATCGGTTTATTTGGGAAATGTCGAGTTTATGAGAGATATATTTGTAACTATTTGTGTAGCTATTATAGTTTTTCCCTTATCTTTGTATGGAATGTGGGCTACTGAAAAAAAGACAGATATAAACTCTTTAACAAATCAGTATTATGAAAAAATCAGGAAGGAGAAATAAAATGTTTACTTTAATTGAAATATTTAAGCGCTGGATTGAAAAGATAAAATCTAGCCCAATTTTGAAGCCATTTATTAAGACTA
>CAUVSV010000055.1:0-6344 GCA_963554735.1 Streptococcus oralis | reverse complement strand
CGTATGAAGCTGCCTCACTTGAGACACCTTCCATCAAGTCTCCATCTCCACAGATCACATAAGTATAGTGGTCAAAGATATTGAAGCCTTCGCGGTTATACTTCGCTGCAAGGAAGCGTTCTGCTTGGGCAAAACCAGTAGCAGTAGAAATCCCTTGTCCTAGAGGACCAGTTGTCGCGTCAACCCCTGCAGTATGTCCAAATTCTGGGTGACCTGGTGTTTTAGAACCCCATTGGCGGAAGTTCTTGACTTCATCCATGCTAACATCTTCAAAACCAGAGAGGTGAAGAAGGGCATAAAGGAGCATAGAGCCGTGTCCTGCTGAAAGAATAAAGCGATCGCGGTTGATCCAGTTTGGTTGAGCTGGATTGATACGAAGTTGCTTTGTAAAGAGGCTATAGGCCATAGGAGCAGCCCCCATAACCACCCCTGGGTGACCTGAGTTTGCTTTGTTGATGGCGTCAATACCTAGAAAACGAATTGCATTAACAGATAGATTTGACATAGAATTTCCTTTCTCTTTGAGGTGATTAATGAATCACACATCCTATTTTACTATTATATGAAAAAATGCATAGAATAGCAATAAAACAATTTGCGTTCATCTAACACATTTGATTTGTCTATTCCCTCGTCACCTCATAGTACGGGAGCAAGAGCGTATAAGCGTCTTCTAGCTTCTCCAATATCGCTTCTACTGACTGATTTTCAATGAGGGAAACATCTGACTTGACCAAAACTTTACGGACTTCCTGACTTCTCACCTTCTCGCGTAAAGTACGACGATTCTCCTCAGTAGCCTCCACCTTATGACTCTCCCCATTTGAATAGACCAGATAATAAATTCCTTCTACCGCTGGAAGCTCTAAAACCTTGGCTTGCTTGTCTAAGGTCTGTTCGTCTTTCTTACGCTCGATGAAACTGACTTCCAAAGAAATCCCAAAGTCAGCAGGTGTTCCATACAAACGAAGAGCCATCATAGGTTCTGTCACTTGTCCGTCTCTCTGTAGATAGGCCCAGAAATGCGGTCGCAAGCGTTGGGCTTGGTTCATCCACTGACTAGTCTGTTGCAGTTGCCATTCTGGATGACTTGCTTGAAAGGTTTTAACCAATTCTGTAAAAGACTTCCGAGCCTCTTGACCCTTTTGCCGCAAATCCAACATCTTTTCTCTTTCATCGCCAGCTTTATCAGGATTACGGTACTGGACTCCTGCAAATGATAGGTATTCTCTAACTGCTTTCAGCATATCTGAATCTTTCCTTTCCTAGCAAAAAATCAGGATGAACCTGATTTTGCTTTGCTTATTCTGCATCTACGACAACATAGCGATTTGGTTCGTCACCTTCAGAGTAACTCGTTACGCCATCCATGCGTGAAATAATGCGATGGATGATCTTGCGTTCGCTATTTGACATTGGATCAGTTTGTTGGCTACGTCCTTCTTCTAAAACGCGAGTCGCCAATTTTTGAGCGTAGGTTTGCAAGACTTCTGCACGGTGTTCAACGTAATCATTGACATTGATCGTGATGTAGAAGGTTCTTGAATAGCGGTTGTAAAGGTAATTTTGCGCTAACAACTGAAGAGCTTTCAAGACTTTTCCGTGGTAGCCGATAATACGACCTGGTTCATTGGTGTCAATTTGAAGATTGATAGTGCGGCGATTGTAGTCGCTTGAAATCGTCCCTTCAACATCCATATCATCTACAATGGTTTGAACGTAGCTAGCTACTTCAGTTGCCACCTGTTCGATGTCATAACTGGGTTCTACTTTCAAGCCTAAATCTTCCAAAGATTGGCTTGTTGCTTCCTGCCTTTCAGTTTCTTTTTCTGGAGCAGATTCCAATTCCTCGGTAGTATCCTCTAGTTCCAAATCATTTAAAATTGAAATATGACCTGTTTCTTCCAAAATCGTGCTGGCATGCTTTTCATTTTTCAAGATTTCAGCCTTGACCTCTTCAGAAACACCTTGACCTTCTTCTTCAATCTTCTTGATGGCTTCCACTACATGCCCCAAATCAACAGTTGCTTCACTTACTGTTTTCACGGGTTCATTTTTTTCATTAACTTCTTTGGGAACCCCTTTAATGGCCTGCTGATTGGCTTTGATCACTGTCGTTTCACTAATCGCTTCGATATCAACTTGAGCTGGCTTCTTACCAAACAAGCCTAAGAATCCTTTTTTCTCTTTCGAAACGACCTTGATGTGGGCCTTCATTCTTGGAATGTCTAATTCTTTCAATCCTTTTTGGATTGCTTCTTCAACCGTTGAACCTGTAAATAATACCATTACCAGATTCCTCCTTATTTTTTCTTTTTCTGTGCTTTTTTCAAAGCTCTTCTCTTCTTGCCTTCTAAATCTTTTTCTGCTTGCGCCACTGCTTCTCTTTCAGCAATAATCTTGAAAGGATTGTTCAAGAAATAGGTTTGCAGAACTTGGTAAGCATTGGATACGGCCCAGTACAAGGCTACACCACTTGGAGCGGAGATGGCAAAAACAAAGATCAATACAGGCATACCATACATCATCCCTGTCGTAGCTCCACTTTTTTCAGACAAAGCTTTATTCGATAACCAGCTACTCAAGAAGGTAAAGACTGCCGCCAAAATTGGAAGGACAAAACTTGTATCCACTCCTCCCAAATTAATCCATAAAAAGTGACCTGTTTTCAAAAAGTCTACTCGACTCAAGGCTTGAAAGAGCGCCAAGAGAACCGGCATTTGTATTAAAATCGGCCAGAGAGAGGATGAATGTTTGATTCCTAACTCTTTATAAACCTTGCGCATCTCCTGGTCTAGCTGGGTTCTACTTTCCATATCACGACCCGGATATTGCTCTCGCAAAGCCTTGATGCGTGGTTGAGCCTCTTGCATTTTTCTAGAGGCAACCATCTGTGTCTGAAAGACCGGCAATAAAATCGTCCGGATCAAAATCGTGAAGAGAATAATCCCCACTCCGATACTAATGTCAAAGGACAAAAAGCGGATAATTTCAGCAAAAAAATAGACGAATTTGCTCCAAAAGTCTGTCGAATCTGCTGTTATATCGCTAGCTGTACCATTTGTTGCACAGGCTGTCATGATAAACAAGGACAAGCCCAACAAACTAGTCAACTGTAGTTTCTTTTTCACTCCCATTTCCTTCCTGGTAAATCTTTGATAACTTTAATACGTGGAGTAGGTTTTTCTCCATCTCTGCATATTCCAAGGTTTCCACCCCTTTTCGGGCAATCACGACAAAATCAACATGCTCTACTAAACTCCCTTTTACACTTTGTAGAATGTGTCGGATTCGTCTCTTAATTTGATTTCTGGTAACTGCATTCCCCAGCTTTTTGCTGACGGACAGTCCTACTCGAAAATGGTTTTGCTGGTTTTCCAATTGGTAGACAACAAATTTTCGATTGGCAAAACTTGTTCCGTCCTTGAAAATCGCCTTAAAATCTTTCTCTCTTTTTACACGAAAGCTTTTCTTCAAAACTCAACTCCATCTATTAAATTACTACTATTATACCATATTTTTTGAAAAAGCCAATAACAGCAAGGTTTTAGACATTTTCTACATAAAAAAAGCTGGAAAATCTCTTTCCCAACTTCTTTTTACAATCAAATTTTACGTGTATTTACTTATTTTTTCAAGCGCTCAACATCGCGTGCAATCACCAATTCTTCATCTGTTGGTATAACCAAGACACGGATTTTCGCTGCGTCAGTTGAGATGTCTCCCGTTACGCCAAAGACGTTCTTTTCTGGATCCACATCACAACCAAACCAAGAGATACCTGAAATGACATCCTCACGAACCAAAGCTGCATTTTCACCGATACCTGCTGTGAAGATAATCGCATCTGCTCCATTTAGGACTGCAAGGTATTGGCCAATATGTTTTTGGATACGATCGACATACATTTCATAAGCCAAGGTCGCATCATGGTCTCCTGCTTCCATGGCAGCAATCACATCACGCATATCGCTTGACTGACCAGAAACTCCCATGAGCCCTGATTCACGATTGAGAACGCGACTAATATCTTCTGGGGTATTGAAATCCTCTGTATATTGCATGAGATAAGGGATGATAGCAGGGTCAATATCTCCTGTACGAGTCCCCATCATCACACCGCCAAGTGGTGTGAATCCCATAGAAGTATCCACAGACTTCCCACCCTTAACAGCTGTGATAGAAGCCCCGTTACCAATATGGCAGGTAATCAATTTCAAATCTTCTAGAGGACGGCCCAAAAGTTTCGCTGCTTCTCCTGCGACAAACTGGTGGCTTGTCCCGTGAGCACCATATTTACGAACCTTGTTGTCTGTGTAGTATTTAGTTGGTAGAGGGTAGCGATAAGCCTTTTCTGGCATGGTTGTGTGGAATGAGGTATCAAATACGACAACACTGGTAATATCTGGAAGCAATTCCTTAAATGCGCGAATTCCAGCTGCGTTAGCCGGGTTGTGAAGAGGAGCCAAGAGTCCCAATTCCTCAACTTTTTCTAACACGTCTCCCTCAACAACTGTTGATTCCTTGAAATATTCACCACCTGCAACGACGCGGTGGCCGACACCTGTAATTTCGTCGTACCCTTTGATGATGTCAAAACGAATCAAGTCATCCAATAAAATTTTAACGGCTTGTGTATGGTCTTCAATATCAAGAATTTGTTGCTCCGAACGACCGTCAAATTTTACTGTTGAAATGGAATCTTTCAATCCAATACGTTCAATCAAGCCTTTAGCCAAAACTTTTTCCTCAGGCATTTGATAAAGTTGCCATTTCAAGCTTGAGCTTCCTGCATTGATTGCAATTGTTTTTGTCATAAGATGATACCTCTTTTTAAGCGTTTTCATCTATTATAACAAAATCTCTTTTATATTTCAGTACCTTTGCTCCAATTTTGAAAATTTTCTTTAAAGGTCAACAAAACTGACGGATCTTGCAAGCTAGTAAGAGGGTAGACAAAGGGTTCTATTTCCTTGTCTCTTTTCTTCTGTAAGACAAAAATACTTTTAGCTTGGCTTGCAGTTGAGAAAATATCCTCTGGCAGAGCGATGATAGCAGCCAGACTCACTTCGTCTTTGAGCCACCCTTTTAATAAGTCACTTTGAGGGCTGGTCAATAAATCACTCGGAGCTAGAAAAATAGCATAGCCATTTGACTTAAGGTACTTGAGGCCTTGTTCCATCAGCAAATGGTGGGCATAGGTATGCTCTTGACTAGAAGCCACTTGATAGCGAGAAGCGATGGCATCGTCTGGGTAATAGCCTACAGGCAAGTCGCTGATGACCACGTCGCTTTCTTTAAGCATTTGCGGACGAACGGCATCTCCTTGGACAAAACCAGCCTGCAAACCAATCACATCTGCCATACTGGCTGCCAAATCAATCAGCAAATCATCCACTTCGACTCCCAAGTAATCCACTTTTTTAGCAAGAGAAGTCAAGAAGGTAGCGCCCAGAATCCCCATACCAGAGCCTATTTCGAGGATGCTAATTTCCTCTTGTTCAAACAACTCTTCTACAACAAGTACCAAGAGGAGGGAAATGGCATCCGGTGTAAACTGGTGATTGGCCTGTAAAGGTTCCGTTTGTCCTGCCTTCATCAAGAGAAACTGGTAGGTTTTGAGCCACTCTTCCTTGCGAAGCGCTAAGCGTTTAAGGGCTTGATTGTTCTCCTTGACCTGCTCTAGTTCGGTCTCGCCATCCAAATAGATGCTGTTTTGCTCTACCAAGGCGTCATAAAAGTTGGTCGCCAAATCACTTTGGATGATTTGGACATTCTCTAGTAAATACGTATAAGCTTGTTCTATTTTTTCAAAATCCATATTCCTATCTTATCAAAATTCCCCTATTTTTTCCATTCAGCATCAAAAATGCGTGTTTTTGTATGAATAAACGCAAATTGGAGGCAGTTATACAAAAAATAGAGGGAAATTTTAAAAATTGCAGATCTAGAATTTGATAAAGATGTTTTTGGATTTAAGAAAGAGGCGGATAGAACATGTTAAGGATTGCATTTTTTAACAAAATATATTAAAATATAAAGGAACGTGCAAAAAAACTGAACCACGTTAAAAGCTGATAGAGAGAGAAAAATGAAAAAAATTACAACTATTCTTTTTGTTGGTTTAGCTTCGATTGCTTTGGTTGCTTGTTCATCAAAAACTGAGAAAAAAGAAGCTTCAAAAGCTTCTGAAGCAAAAACTGAACAAACTTCTTCATCAACTACTACAGAAGACCAAAATGTTTCTTCTGAGTTTAAGGCTGCTTTAAAGAAAGCTAAGTCTTATTCTAAAACAGCTCATCTTTCAAAAGAAGGTATGGTTAATCAGTTGACAGAATTTGAAA
>CAUVSV010000054.1:0-6709 GCA_963554735.1 Streptococcus oralis | reverse complement strand
TGCTTTGAGCAGCCTGCGGCTAGTTTCCTAGTTTGCTCTTTGATTTTCATTGAGTCTTGGCCTCAGGTTTCCATTTGCAATCAGAAAGGAATTTTATGTCCATTATTCAAAAACTCTGGTGGTTTTTCAAGTTAGAAAAGCGCCGTTATTTAGTCGGGATTGTGGCCTTGGTCTTGGTTTCCGTCCTCAATCTCATTCCTCCCATGGTTATGGGACGGGTGATTGATGCCATTACATCGGGGCAATTAACCCATCAGGACCTCCTTCTTAATCTATTTTATCTACTGCTGGCAGCCTTTGGGATGTACTATCTGCGCTATGTTTGGCGCATGTATATCCTTGGAACTTCCTACCGTCTGGGGCAGATTATGCGGTCTCGCTTGTTTGAGCATTTTACTAAGATGTCGCCAGCCTTTTATCAGACCTATCGGACGGGGGACTTGATGGCACATGCCACCAATGATATCAACGCCTTAACCCGTTTAGCAGGTGGAGGTGTTATGTCTGCGGTGGATGCCTCTATCACGGCTCTAGTGACCTTGCTGACTATGCTCTTTAGCATTTCTTGGCAGATGACGCTAGTTGCCATTTTGCCCCTGCCTTTCATGGCTTATGCGACCAGTCGTCTAGGGAGAAAGACTCATAAGGCTTTCGGAGAATCCCAAGCTGCCTTTTCTGAACTCAATAACAAGGTGCAGGAGTCTGTATCGGGTATCAAGGTGACCAAGTCTTTCGGTTATCAGGCGGATGAGTTGAAGTCCTTTCAAGCGGTCAATGAATTGACCTTCCAAAAGAATCTCCAAACCATGAAATACGACAGTCTCTTTGACCCCATGGTTCTCTTGTTTGTTGGCTCGTCCTATGTCCTAACCCTTTTGGTCGGCTCTTTGATGGTTCAGAAGGGGCAGATTACAGTTGGAAATCTGGTTACCTTTATCAGCTACTTGGACATGCTGGTCTGGCCTCTAATGGCTATCGGTTTTCTCTTTAATATTACTCAGAGGGGGAAGGTGTCCTACCAGCGGATTGAGGATCTTTTGTCTCAGGAATCACCTGTAAAAGACTCTGAGTTTCCTCTGGACGGTATTGAAAATGGACGCTTGGAGTACGATATTGATAGTTTTGCCTTTGAAAATGAGGAAACACTGACGGATATTCACTTTAGTTTGGAAAAAGGGGAAACTCTTGGCTTGGTCGGACAGACAGGCTCTGGGAAAACATCCTTGATTAAGCTCCTTTTGCGTGAATACGATGTGGATAAGGGAGCTATTTACCTAAATGGTCATGATATTCGAGACTATCGTCTGACAGACCTTCGCAGTCTCATGGGCTATGTTCCTCAGGACCAGTTCCTCTTTGCGACCTCTATCTTAGACAATATCCGTTTTGGCAATCCTAACTTGCCCCTTTCAGCAGTTGAGGAAGCGACTAAGCTAGCTCAAGTTTATAAAGATATTGTGGACATGCCTCAGGGATTTGATACGCTGATCGGTGAAAAAGGAGTTAGTCTATCAGGTGGGCAAAAGCAACGTCTGGCCATGAGTCGGGCTATGATTTTAGACCCTGATATTTTGATTTTAGATGACTCCTTGTCCGCCGTGGATGCCAAGACAGAGTACGCTATCATTGACAATCTTAAGGAAACGCGGAAGGATAAGACAACCATCATCACAGCCCATCGTCTCAGTGCAGTCGTCCATGCAGATCTGATTTTGGTTCTGCAAAATGGACAGATTATCGAACGGGGTACGCACGAAGACCTGCTAGCTTTAGATGGCTGGTATGCCCAAACCTATCAGTCTCAGCAGTTGGAAATGAAAGGAGAAGAAGATGCAGAATAAGAAAGAACAATGGGCTGTATTGAAGCGCTTGATGTCCTATCTCAAGCCCTATGGCCTCCTGACCTTTTTGGCACTCAGTTTTCTCCTCGCGACGACGGTCATTAAAAGTGTCATTCCCCTTGTAGCTTCCCACTTTATCGACCAGTACCTCAGCAACCTAAACCATCTTGCTATTACAGTTTTATTAGCCTACTATGGCCTCTATATCCTGCAAACTCTGGTCCAGTATGTCGGCAATCTTCTCTTTGCGCGGGTGTCCTACAGTATTGTCAGAGATATTCGTCGCGATGCCTTTGCCAATATGGAAAAACTAGGCATGTCTTATTTTGACAAGACACCAGCAGGTTCCATCGTTTCTCGTTTGACAAATGATACCGAGACCATCAGTGATATGTTTTCAGGGATTTTATCCAGCTTTATTTCAGCAGTTTTTATCTTTCTGACAACTCTGTATACCATGTTGGTGCTGAATTTTCGTTTGACAGCTTTAGTCCTGCTTTTTCTTCCTTTGATTTTCCTTTTGGTCAATCTCTATCGGAAAAAGTCAGTGAAAATCATCGAAAAAACCAGAAGTCTCTTGTCAGATATCAATAGTAAGCTGGCAGAGAATATCGAGGGAATCAGGATTATCCAGGCCTTTAATCAAGAAAAACGCCTGCAGGCAGAATTTGATGAAATCAACCAAGAACACTTGGTCTATGCCAACCGATCTGTAGCCTTAGATGCTCTCTTTTTGAGACCTGCTATGAGTTTGCTAAAACTTCTAGGTTATGCCGTTTTAATGGCCTATTTTGGCTACCGTGGACTTTATCTGGGAATAACAGCAGGAACCATGTATGCCTTCATCCAGTACATCAATCGGCTCTTTGACCCCTTGATTGAGGTGACGCAAAACTTTTCAACCCTTCAAACTTCTATGGTCTCAGCTGGACGTGTCTTTGCTTTGATTGACGAGAGGACCTATGAACCCCTTCAAAAGGATAGCCAAGCAAAGATTACAGAAGGTAATATTCGGTTTGAGCACGTGTGTTTCTCATATGATGGAAAACACCAGATTCTAGATGATATTTCCTTTTCAGTTAAGAAGGGTGAAACCATTGCCTTTGTAGGGCATACAGGTTCGGGGAAATCTTCCATTATCAATGTCCTCATGCGCTTTTATGAATTTCAGTCAGGCCGCGTTCTCTTGGATGGTGTGGATATCCGAAACTACAGTCATGAAGAGTTGAGAAAGAATATCGGTTTGGTCTTACAGGATCCCTTCCTCTATCACGGGACTATCAAGTCCAATATCGCCATGTACCAAGACATTAGTGATGAAGAGGTCCAGGCTGCGGCTGCCTTTGTGGATGCAGATTCCTTTATTCAGGACCTTCCGCAGGGTTATGATACCCCCGTTTCCGAGCGTGGTTCGAGCTTTTCTACTGGCCAGCGCCAGCTTCTTGCCTTTGCTAGAACAGTCGCCAGTCAGCCTAAAATCCTGATTTTGGATGAAGCGACAGCCAATATTGACTCTGAAACAGAGAGTTTGGTTCAAGATTCCCTAGCTAAGATGAGACAGGGTCGGACGACCATTGCTATTGCTCATCGCCTTTCGACCATCCAAGACGCCAACTGCATCTACGTCTTGGACAAGGGGCGTATCATCGAGAGTGGAACCCATGAGGAACTCTTGGCCTTGGGAGGAACCTATCACAAGATGTATAGCTTGCAGGCTGGAGCTATGTCCTAATACTCTTTGGAAATCTCTTCAAACCATGTCAGCTTTATCTGCAACCTCAAAGCTGTACTTTGATTTTCATTGAACATCAGAAGGAAATCCTTCAAATTACAGATTTCTTGCACCGCCTTTTCCATTTTGTGGTATAATGAAAAATGTTGACAAATAGTATAATAAAAACAAAGGAGAAACAGCATGCTGAAATGGGAAGACTTGCCCGTGGAAATGCAATCAAGCGAGGTTGAGTCTTATTACCAGCTTGTCTCTAAAAGGAAGGGTTCGCTGATTTTCAAGCGTTTCCTGGATTGGGTTCTGGCCCTGTTTTTGCTAGTTTTGACTTCTCCCATCTTTCTTATCTTGAGCATTTGGATCAAGTTGGATAGCAAGGGACCAGTCATTTACAAGCAAGAGCGCGTGACCCAGTACAACCGTCCGTTCAAGATTTGGAAGTTCCGTACTATGGTAACGGATGCGGATAAAAAAGGAAGTCTGGTGACTTCTGCTAACGATAGCCGTATTACCAAAGTGGGGAATTTCATTCGCCGTGTGCGTTTGGACGAACTACCTCAGCTGGTCAATGTCCTTAAAGGCGAGATGTCCTTTGTAGGGACCCGTCCTGAAGTGCCACGTTACACAGAGCAGTACAGCCCTGAAATGATGGCGACCTTGCTCTTGCCAGCAGGGATTACCTCTCCAGCCAGCATCAACTACAAGGATGAGGATACGATCATCAGTCAAATGACGGAGAAAGGTCTGTCAGTTGACCAAGCCTATGTAGAACATGTTCTTCCTGAAAAGATGCGCTATAATCTCGCCTATCTCCGAGAGTTTAGTTTCCTTGGAGACATTAAAATCATGTTTCAAACCGTGTTTGAAGTACTAAAATAAAGTAGTCATGAGAAAATGAGTACAGATAAAAGGAGCAAATCAATGCCAAATTACAATATTCCATTTTCACCTCCCGATATTACCGAAGCTGAAATTGCTGAAGTAGCGGATACCCTTCGTTCTGGTTGGATCACAACAGGTCCGAAGACAAAAGAACTGGAGCGCCGCTTGTCTCAATACACACAGACACCTAAGACTGTCTGCCTCAACTCTGCGACAGCCGCTCTTGAGTTGATTTTGCGTGTTTTGGAAGTGGGACCTGGGGATGAAGTCATCGTTCCAGCTATGACTTATACAGCTTCATGTAGTGTTATCACACACGTAGGAGCGACACCTGTCATGGTGGATATTCAAGCAGATACGTTTGAGATGGACTATGACTTGCTTGAGCAAGCCATCACTGAAAAGACTAAGGTGATTATTCCGGTTGAGCTTGCAGGGATTGTTTGCGACTATGATCGTTTGCTCCAAGTGGTGGAGAAGAAACGGGACCTCTTTACAGCTGCTAGCAAGTGGCAAAAAGCCTTTAACCGTATCGTAATTGTCTCAGATAGTGCCCATGCTTTGGGATCTACTTATAAAGGACAACCAGCTGGATCTATCGCTGACTTTACTTCCTTCTCATTCCACGCCGTTAAGAACTTTACAACGGCTGAGGGAGGAAGTGCGACTTGGAAAGCCAATCCAGCGATTGATGACGAAGAGATGTACAAGGAGTTCCAAATCCTTTCCCTTCACGGTCAAACAAAGGATGCTCTTGCCAAGATGCAATTGGGTTCATGGGAGTACGATATCGTCACACCAGCCTACAAGTGCAATATGACCGATATCATGGCTTCGATTGGTTTGGTACAATTGGACCGTTACCCAGCTTTGCTAGAACGTCGTAAGGACATCGTGGACCGCTATGATCGTGGTTTTGCAGGTTCTCGCATCCGTCCATTGGCACACAAGACTGATAGTGTCGAATCTTCACGCCACCTCTACATCACCCATGTAGAAGGAGCAAGTTTAGAAGAACGCAACCACATCATCCAAGAATTGGCCAAAGCAGGAATTGCAAGTAATGTACACTATAAACCGCTTCCTCTCCTGACAGCCTATAAGAATCTTGGTTTCGATATGGCAGATTATCCAAGAGCCTATGCCTTCTTTGAAAATGAAATTACGCTTCCTCTTCATACAAAATTAAGCGATGAAGAAGTTGATTACATCGTTCAGACTTTGGTGAGAATTTCTGAAGAAATCCTCGGTTCTGGAAAAAAATAATAAAAAATCTTGACAAAAAGCGGACAATAGCATATAATATTCTCAACAAATCAGAAAAGTAACTATTTTTGATCTTCAGGGAGCCTGTGGTGATTGTGAACAGGTGGTTGGAAGTAGTGAAAGTGGGCTGATTTTAAAAATGAATTTGAAACAATGAAAATTCGGTGCGCACACCTTACAGTGCAACTTGTTGTTAGACAAGGCAGAGATGTAAAGGGGAATAGTCCCTTTATAATTGAGGTGGCACCGCGTTACCAACGCCCTCACATGGAAGTAGATTCTGTGTGTGGGCTTTTTTCTTTCGGTCATTTTGTTTATCTTTTATTAGGGCGTTAAGTCGCTTTGATGAACTTGAGTTCTATCTGCAGCTCCTTGCCTACTACTAAAAGCAAACAAAAAGCCGAATTAATATGGAAAGAGGAAAAATTTATGACAACTAAAGGTTATTTTGGACAATTTGGTGGTAGTTTTGTACCGGAGCCGATTCAGGCTTTGTTGGATGAGTTGGAAATGACATTTGACAAATACAAGGATGATCCAGAGTTTTTGGCAGAATTTCGCCATTACTTGAAGGATTATTCTGGTCGCGAAACACCGCTTTATTTTGCGGAAAGTTTGACAGATCACCTAGGTGGGGCTAAGATTTATCTCAAGCGCGAAGATCTTAACCATCTTGGTTCTCACAAGCTCAACAACGTTTTAGGGCAAATCCTTCTTGCCAAACGTATGGGCAAGAAACGAGTGATCGCAGAAACAGGGGCTGGTCAGCACGGGGTTGCGACAGCTGCAGCTGCAGCCAAGTTTGGTATGGCCTGTGATGTCTACATGGGGGCATAAGATGTGGAACGTCAGCGTCTCAATGTCTTCCGTATGGAGATGATGGGTGCAACTGTGCACGCAGTTGAAACGGGGACACGAACTCTTAAGGATGCGGTCGATGCAGCCTTTGGAGCATGGATGAATGACCTTGAAGCCTTCTACGTTTTGGGAT
>CAUVSV010000053.1:0-6762 GCA_963554735.1 Streptococcus oralis | reverse complement strand
TCCTAGTGGCAATGACTTTAAGAAAAGTTCCTTAAAGTTTCCGTGATGATGGTGGTCATGTCCACTGTGTCCGCTGTGATCATGTCCACTGTGCCCGTTGTGGTCATGCCCACAATGCCCGCAGTGATCATGTCCAGCATGATGTACTTGATGTTGATCCTTATGGTATCCATGTTCATCTGTGATTCCATGCTCGTGTTTTAACTTATCCATGTTGTCATTATTCATTTTAAATTCCTCCTTATGCTTAATGATGATGTAAATGACATTCGCATTGTCCTTCTGGACAATTGCAATCCACTTCTTCTACTGCGAAAGATTTTTTCATCTCTAATATTTTTTCTAGTCGATCTATATCATCGAAGCTTAAAACATGATCTTCAATGATGCTTCCTATTACATTTCCGACTTTCTTATTGCAAATCCGGTTAAAAATATCTTCTGCATAATCCCTTACGGCTTCTGTCTCTTCAATATTGGCAGTGTAAATAAACTTTCTACCTTCATGCTCTATATTTAGTACGCCTTTTCCAACTAATCGACCTAAGATCGTTTTGATAGTGGATTGTGTCCAGTCCATTTTTTCTTGCAATACGGAAATGACTTTTTTACTAGTTACTCGATCATTTGCCCAAACTACACGCATGACTTCCCATTCTGCATCTGTGATATAAGTATTAAGTTCTATTGTGCTCATTCTCCTTCCCCCTTAGTTGTCTACAAATGTAAACAAATATGTTTAAAATGAGTTTACCATTGTAAACGAATTATGTCAAGTCTTTTTATTAAATTCTCACTTTTTGGGGTCAGTCCCTTAAAACATGCTATTTTTATCATTGATAAATATTAATAGCTAACTTTCCGAAAAACAACTATTTTTTATACAAAAAAGACATCCAAGAGAAAATTCTTGAATGTCTGTAAACGTTGATAGTATCGTATTGATTAACGTTTTGAGAATTGTGATGCTTTACGAGCTTTCTTCAAGCCTGGTTTCTTACGTTCAACTTTACGTGAGTCACGTGTAAGAAGTCCTGCGCGTTTCAATGAATCGCGGAAGTCTGGGTCTACTTGAAGAAGGGCACGAGCGATACCGTGACGGATAGCTCCTGATTGACCAGCGTAGCCACCACCATCAACGTTTACGAAAACGTCGTATTGACCTACAGTTGAAGTAACTGCGAATGGTTGGTTGATAACCAAACGAAGGTCAGCGTGTGGGATGTACTCTTCAACATCTTTTTTGTTAACAGTGATTTTACCAGTTCCTGGAACAAGGCGAACGCGTGCAACAGCGTTTTTACGACGTCCAGTACCTGCATATTGTGCTTGTGACATACTTTATTGTTCCTTTCCTTAGATAAGTCCTGAAATATCAAGAACTTCTGGTTGTTGTGCAGCGTGAGTGTGCTCAGCTCCAACGAATACTTTCAATTTCATACCTTGAGCTCGGCCAAGAGTATTGTGTGGAAGCATACCTTTAACTGATTTTTCGATCAAACGTACTGCATTTTTAGAACGAAGTTCACCAGCAGAGATTTGTTTCAATCCACCTGGGTGGTTTGAGTGAGTGTAGTAGATCTTATCAGTTGCTTTTTTACCAGTCAATTTAACTTTTTCAGCATTGATAACGATTACGAAGTCACCTGTATCAGTGTGTGGTGTGAATGTTGGTTTGTTTTTTCCGCGAAGTACGCTAGCAACAACTGCTGAAAGGCGTCCAAGAGGTACATCAGTTGCGTCAACAACGTACCATTTGCGTTCTACTTGGCCTGGTTTAGCCATGAATGTAGTTTTGTTCATGATTTCTCCTATATGAATATCGTTTTTGTTTACAGGGCGGATGTTCCGGTCCGCGGGGTATTTGAAAGGTTCCGGGGCCTTACAAATGGGGTAAACAATACCGTCTACTATCATACCAAATTTCACTACTAAAAGTCAATAGATATGAAAAATATTTTTGCCAATTTCAGTGTTTAACATCTAGAAAAACCTCGCTTTTGCGAGGCTTTCCTATTTATAAGCTAAGGCACGTTTAAAGGTTTTCCAGATTCCCAAATCATCTGTTTGAAGGACTAGACTAGCATACATGCGTCCGATAAAGGCTGTTGCAGTGACTGCAAAAACAACCGTTATGGCAAGCGAAATCCAAGCTTCCAGACCACTGGCATACCCATTTATAGCTCTAAATGGCATAAAGAAGGTCGAGATGAAAGGAATATAGGAACCAATTTTCAGAACTAAATTGTCCCCAGCAGCACCTAGAGAGGTCACACCGACAAATCCTGCTATAATCAAGATCATCAATGGCGACAAGGCCTTTCCTGAATCCTCAGGGCGAGAAACCATAGAGCCTAGGAAGGCTGCTAAAACAACGTACATAAAGAGACTAACCAAGACAAACAATAAGGTATTGAGCGAGAAGGCCTCTCCTAGATGATTTAAAATTCCAGATTGTGCCAAGATAGGGATATCTTTAAAGAGCAGAATAGCAGCCAGCCCACCCACGACGTAAATGCCAATATGAGTCAAAATCACAAGAAGCAGAGCCAGCATGCGAGCGTAGAAATAATGACTTGCTCGGATACTAGAGAAGACCACCTCCATGATTTTGGTTCCTTTCTCGCTAGCCACTTCCTGAGCAGTGACACTAGCATAGGTAATCAAAATCATATAAAGGAAGAAGCCAAGCCCTGCGGCAGCAATGGTTTGAACAATTTTTTTGTTTTCCTTAGATTCATCAATCTTCTCAGTAAAATCAACGGTTTGACTCAGACGTTTTTCCTGTTCTTGAGACAAATTGGCTGCCGAACGATTGAGTTGGTATTGCAGTTCGTTTAACTTATTGGTTACTGCTAGTTTGATGCCTGTTTCAAGAGAAGTTTCACCATGATAGACGGCCTTGAGGACACTGTCCTCTTGGTCAATGGTTAGGTAACCCTTGATTTTCTCATCCTTGATAGCAGCCTGGGCACTGGCTTCATCCTTATAATCAAAGTTGATACCATTGGTACCCTTGAGCCCTTCTTCCACAGATGGCACAGTTGTTACTACTGCTATCTTGCTATTCTTGGCCATAGAAGACCCTTGGAGAAAGCCGATTCCTACAGATAAGGCTAAAAAGAGGAACGGCGAAATCACCATAAAGAAGAAACTCCACGACTTGACATGTCGAAGATAGGTTTCCTTCATTACAACCCACATATTTCTCATACTTCCACCCCTGATTCTAGTTTAAAGATTTCATCGATTGTTGGAGCTTGTTGGTCAAAGGTCGCGATGTATTGACCTTGAGTGAGGATTGGGAAGAGTTCTCTTCCAGCGCTCTCATCATCTAGGATCAATTTCCAACTTCCTTGCTTGGTCAAGCTCACCTGTTTGACATGAGGAAGGTTTTCCAGTTCTTCCTTGCTTCGTTCACTTGAAACAAAGAGACGTGTTTTCCCGTATTGATTGCGAACATCCTGAACAGGTCCATGCAAGACCACACGCCCATCTCGAATCATGAGAATATCATCGCAAAGTTCCTCAACGTTGGTCATAACATGGTCAGAAAAGATAATGATTGTACCGCGCTCTTTCTCTTTTAAGATGATCTGCTTGAGCAACTCAGTATTGACTGGATCCAAACCACTAAAAGGCTCATCCAAGATGATCAAGTCAGGCTCATGGATTAGGGTAATAATCAGCTGAATTTTCTGCTGATTCCCTTTGGAGAGGCTCTTGATTTTGTCGGTCAATTTGCCCTTCACTTCCAATTTTTCCATCCATTGAGGGAGTTTCTCCTTGACCTCCTTAGCATCCATACCTTTTAGAGTCGCCAAGTAGCGAACTTGTTCAAGGACTGTCAACTTGGGCATGAGACTGCGTTCTTCAGGCAAATAACCTATCCGAGCGTAGGTTTCCTGACGAATATCCTGCCCATCCAGACTGATCTCTCCTTGGTACTCCAAAAATTTCAACATACTGTGGAAAATCGTTGTTTTCCCAGCACCATTCTTCCCGACCAAGCCCAGAATCCTTCCTGGACTTGCCTGAAAATCGACACCAAACAAGACTTGCTTGGAACCGAAACTTTTCTCTAGATTTCTTACTTCTAGCATCTTCCACCTCCGAGATATGTTGCACTTATTATACTCCTTTTTGATAGCCTTTACAACGATTTATGTCCATTTTATCGGATAATAAGTAGCAAAAGTATCTTATCTCTAATAAATTTTAAGTACCTCAGTGATAGCTTTAGTATAACTCATTAAAGACTTTCTGAGATGGCTTCCTCCTCAACTATCGCTTTTCTCTCCTGAACTGTCCTTTTGAAACTAAAAACCCACCCCGAAGGATGGATTGAAAACTTAACGCACTTCTGCATGAACTTTTTCTTCCAGTGATGCTTGGATTTTTTCCATATAGCGTGCGACTTCTTCGTCTGTCAAGCTATCTTCTGGATTTTGGAAGGTCAAGCTATAAGCCATTGACTTCATGCCAACTCCCAGTTTTTCGCCTGAGAAGACGTCAAAGAGTTTGATATCTGCCAAACGTTTCACGCCTGCAGCTCGGATAGCGTCTACAACTTCTTGGTGAGTGACTTCTGCCTTGAGGAGTAGGGCCACGTCACGGCTGACTGCTGGGAATTTTGTGATTTCCACAAATGGAGCAGCTGGTTGAAGGGCAGCTTCAATGGCTGAAAGGTTGAGCTCAGCTACATACGTTTCTGGAATATCGTAGGCCTTGGCAGTGACTGGATGCACTTGGCCAAGGAAACCAAGAACTTGGTCGCCGAGTGAAATCACGGCCGTACGTCCTGGGTGGAGACTTGTAATCTCAGCTGTTGCTGCATAGGTCACTTCTAGTCCCAAGCGAGTAAAGAGCGCTTCAAGGATTCCCTTAGCATAGAAGAAATCAACTGGAACTGCTGCCGTTTGGAAATCTTTTTCAGCAACCAAGCCGGTTAAGGCAAAGGCAAAGCTATTGATCTCATTTGGTAGATCTTCTTTTGGATTGCCTGTTTGTTCAAAGACTTTTCCAATCTCGTAAAGAGCCAAGTTTTTGTTCTTACGAGCCACGTTATAGGCCACCGTATCAAGGATACCTGAGACCATATTTTGACGGAGGACAGAACGGTCCACTGTCATTGGCCACATAAGTTCTGTAAGGTTACTTGGTTGAGCCGTGTACTCAACTGCTTTTTCTGGAGTTGTCAGAGCGTAGGTAATGATCTCTGTCAAACCTGCTCCTTCAGCGATAGTACGAACTTGACGACGCAATTTTTGTGTCGCAGTCAATTCACCAGCTGTACCATCGTCTTTTGGAAGACTGGTTGGCAAGCGATCATAACCATAGATACGAGCGATTTCTTCAAAGAGGTCCGCTTCGATGGTAATATCCCAACGACGACGTGGAACGCTAACTGTAAAGCTATCTTCATTTCCAGAAAGACCAAAGCCAAGACGACGGAAGACATCTTCCACATCAGCATATGAAAGCTCCGTACCAAGGACGCGGTTAACGTCTGCAAGAGTCGAAGAAACTTCCACGTCTGATGTGTCAAGTTCCCCAGCTGAAACGATGCCTTTACGCACCGTCGCACCCGCAAGTTCCGCAATCAGGCTCGCCGCCGCATCTAGGGCTTCGTTAACAGTTGCCACATTAATACCTTTTTCAAAGCGAGAAGACGATTCAGAACGAAGATTCAAGCGACCACTGGTCTTACGGATAGATTTTCCATTGAAAACAGCAGCTTCAAGGACAACGCGACTAGATTTTTCAGAGATTTCTGTTGCTTGACCGCCCATGACACCTGCAAGGGCTACTGGTTTGTCAGCAACAGTGATGACTAGGTCAGTTTCTGCAAGTTCACGTTCTTCACCGTCCAAGGTCACCAATTTTTCACCAACACGCGCTTCACGCACACGAATCTCGCTTCCTTCAAAGGTATCCAAGTCAAAGGCATGCATCGGTTGACCAAAGTAAAGCAGGATGTAGTTGGTCACGTCCACTACGTTATTGATGGGACGAATCCCTTCGTTCATGAGGAGGTTTTGCAACCATTGTGGACTTGGTGCGATAGTCACATTGTCCAAGATACGGGCTGCATAGTAAGGTGCCTTGTCTGTCTCAATACCTACAGAAAGGGCGTCTGCGGCAGCTTGATCCGTTTCTGCAAGAGAAAACTCTTTAAAGCTAACTGCCTTGTCATAGATGGCTGCCACTTCGTGCGCTACCCCACGCATAGAAAGGGCATCCGCACGGTTTGGTGTAATTGAAAGTTCGATAATTTCATCATCCAAGTCTAGGTAAGAAAAGACTTCGTCCCCAGGAACAGCATCTTGAGGCAAGATTTGAATACCATCTGCAAATTCCTTTGGCACAACTGAGTCAGAAATTCCCAATTCACCAAGCGAACAGATCATTCCAAGTGATTCTAAGCCACGGATTTTCCCTTTTTTGATCTTGTAATTGTCCGCGATACGAGCTCCCGGAAGTGCCACCATGACCTTGATACCAGCACGCACATTTGGGGCACCACAAACGATTTGACGGGCTTCTTCTTCACCCACATTAACCTGACAGACATGCAAGTGAGTTTCCGGCACATCTTCGCAAGACAAGACCTCACCGACGACAATTTTTGAGAGACCAGCAGCCGGTGATTCGACACCTTCGACCTCAATCCCTGTAGTTGACATTTTCTCAGCCAACTCTTGTGATGGCACATCAATGTCCACCAATTCTTTTAACCATTTATAAGATACAAGCATAATT
>CAUVSV010000052.1:0-6993 GCA_963554735.1 Streptococcus oralis | reverse complement strand
AGTAAGAATATGAGAAAGAGAGGCGGGGAAATATCTTCGCCTCTTGCTTATGAGGAGGTGGACGCAATCGCAACAATCGTAGAATTAGTCAGAGAAGTTGTAGAACCTGTCATCCAAGCGCCTTTCGAGCTCGTGGATATCGAGTATGGAAAGATTGGCAGTGACATGATTCTCAGTATTTTTGTAGATAAACCCGAAGGAATTACCTTGAACGACACGGCAGACTTGACAGAAATTATCAGTCCTGTCCTAGACACCATCAAGCCTGATCCCTTCCCAGAACAATATTTCCTAGAAGTCACCAGTCCAGGCTTGGAACGTCCTTTGAAAACCAAGGATGCTGTCGCTGGAGCTGTTGGGAAATATATCCATGTCGGGCTCTACCAGGCCATCGATAAGCAAAAAGTCTTTGAAGGGACCTTAGTATCCTTTGAAGGGGATGAGTTGACTATGGAGTATATGGACAAGACACGTAAGAAAACCGTCCAAATTCCATACAGTTTAGTATCAAAAGCACGTTTAGCAGTAAAACTATAGAAAAGAAAGGATAGCTTTTGAGGATTCAAAAGTAAAAAGAACATGAGTAAAGAAATGCTAGAGGCCTTCCGCATTTTGGAAGAAGACAAGGGAATCAAAAAAGAAGACATCATCGACGCAGTAGTAGAGTCGCTTCGTTCCGCTTATCGCAGACGCTATGGTCAGTCTGACAGCGTAGCTATCGACTTCAATGAAAAGACAGGTGACTTTACTGTCTATACTGTTCGTGAAGTTGTTGATGAAGTATTTGATAGCCGTTTGGAAATCAGCTTGAAAGATGCTCTTGCCATTAATTCAGCTTATGAACTTGGTGACAAGATCAAGTTTGAAGAAGCACCAGCTGAGTTTGGTCGTGTAGCAGCCCAATCTGCTAAACAAACCATCATGGAAAAAATGCGCAAGCAAACACGTGCCATCACCTACAATACTTACAAGGAACATGAACAAGAAATCATGTCTGGTACGGTAGAACGTTTTGACAACCGTTTCATCTATGTCAATCTTGGCAGCATCGAGGCCCAATTGTCAAAACAAGACCAAATCCCTGGAGAAGTTTTTGCTTCCCACGACCGTATCGAAGTCTACGTTTACAAGGTTGAAGATAATCCTCGTGGTGTCAACGTCTTTGTTAGCCGTAGCCATCCAGAAATGATTAAACGTTTGATGGAGCAAGAAATTCCAGAAGTTTACGATGGAACTGTCGAAATCATGAGCGTAGCCCGCGAAGCTGGTGACCGTACCAAAGTTGCCGTTCGTAGCCACAATCCAAACGTGGACGCTATCGGGACAATCGTTGGACGTGGTGGTGCCAATATCAAGAAGATCACCAGCAAATTCCACCCAGCTCGCTACGACGCTAAGAGCGACCGTATGATTCCTGTAGAAGAGAACATTGACGTTATCGAGTGGGTAGCGGATCCAGCTGAGTTTATCTACAATGCCATCGCACCTGCAGAGGTTGACCAAGTTATCTTTGATGAAAATGACAGCAAACGTGCCTTGGTTGTTGTACCTGATAACAAGCTTTCTCTTGCCATCGGTCGTCGTGGACAAAACGTTCGCTTGGCAGCTCACTTGACAGGTTACCGTATCGATATCAAGTCAGCTAGTGAGTTTGAAGCTATGGAAGAAGCAGGTCAAGTTGATTACGCAGTTGCGGATGAATTGATCGAAGAATAAAAGCTGCTAGAGGAGGGAAAGATGAAAACAAGAAAAATCCCTTTGCGCAAGTCTGTTGTATCTAACGAAGTGATTGATAAGCGTGATTTGCTCCGCATTGTCAAGAACAAAGAAGGACAGGTATTTATCGATCCGACAGGCAAGGCCAATGGCCGTGGCGCTTATATCAAGCTAGACAATGCAGAAGCCCTAGAGGCAAAAAAGAAGAAAGTCTTTAACCGCAGCTTTAACATGGAAGTGGAAGAAAGCTTTTATGATGAGTTGATCGCCTATGTGGATCACAAAGTGAAAAGAAGAGAGTTAGGACTTGAATAAGCAAAAAGTAAGCAATCTCTTGGGACTTGCTCAACGAGCAGGCCGAATCATATCAGGTGAGGAATTGGTGGTCAAGTCCATCCAAGATCAGAAAGCCAAGCTAGTCTTTCTAGCCAATGATGCTGGTCCCAATCTGACCAAGAAGATTCAAGATAAAAGTGACTATTATCAAGTAGAAGTTATAACCGTGTTTTCAACACTGGAATTAAGCATAGCAGTCGGAAAATCGAGAAAGGTTTTGGCTGTGACAGATGCTGGATTTACAAAGAAAATGAGGTCTCTTATGGAATAGAAGAGGAGGACATGATTTGTCTAAGAAAAGATTGTACGAAATCGCAAAAGAACTTGGAAAAGAAAGTAAAGAAGTTGTAGCGCGTGCAAAAGAGTTGGGCTTGGATGTGAAAAGCCACTCATCGAGCGTGGAAGCTGCTGCTGCGGAGCAAATCACAGCTAGCTTTAAACCTGCACCTGCTCCTAAGGCGGAAGCAAAACCTGCAGCACCAAAAGCAAGTGTAGAAAAGAAAGCAGAAAAGTCTGTATCAGCTAAACCAGTAGCTGCTAAGGAAGAAAGCAAATCAGCTACACCTGCAGCTCCTAAGGAAGAAAAAGTGGTGGCTGCAAGACCGCAGAGCCGAAACTTCAAGGCGGAGCGTGAGGCACGTGCCAAAGAGCAGGCAGAGCGACGCAAACAAAACAAGGGCAACAACCGTGACCAACAACAAAACGGCAACCGTCAGAAAAACGACGGCCGTAATGGTGGCAAACCTGGTCAAGGAAACCGCGACAATCGCCGATTTAACGACCAAGGGAAAAAACCACAAGGTCAAGGGAATCGTGGCAATGATCGCCGTCAGCAACAAGACTTCCAGCCCAAGCAAGCTGGCCCACGTGTTGACTTTAAAGCCCGTGCAGCAGCCCTAAAAGCAGAGCAAAATGCAGAATACGCACGCTCAAGCGAGGAGCGCTTCAAACAATCGCAAGCTGCCAAAGAAGCCTTGGCTCAAGCTAATAAACGCAAGGAACCAGAGGAAATCTTTGAAGAAGCTGCTAAGTTAGCTGAACAAACGCAGTCAGCCGTAACAGTAGCTCCTGTAGCGAAAGAAGCGCCAGTGGATACACGTCGTAAAAAACAAGCTCGACCAGACAAAGAACGTGATGATTATGATCACGAAGAAGATGGTCCTAGAAAACAACAAAAGAATCGAAGTAGTCAGAATCAAGTGAGAAATCAAAGAAATAGTAACTGGAATAACAACAAGAAAAATAAAAAAGGGAACAAGCAAAACAACCGTAACCAGACTCCAAAACCTGTTACAGAGCGTAAGTTCCATGAATTGCCAACAGAATTTGAGTATACAGATGGTATGACTGTTGCGGAAATCGCAAAACGTATCAAACGTGAACCAGCTGAAATCGTTAAGAAACTCTTTATGATGGGTGTGATGGCCACACAAAACCAATCCTTGGATGGAGAGACCATTGAACTCCTCATGGTAGATTATGGTATCGAAGCCAAACAAAAGGTTGAAGTGGACAATGCCGACATCGAACGTTTCTTTGTCGAAGATGGCTATCTTAATGAAGATGAATTGGTTGAGCGTCCACCAGTTGTGACGATTATGGGACACGTTGACCATGGTAAAACAACCCTCTTGGATACCCTTCGTAACTCCCGTGTTGCGACAGGTGAAGCGGGTGGTATCACTCAGCATATCGGTGCTTACCAAATCGTGGAAAATGGCAAGAAGATTACCTTCCTTGATACACCAGGACACGCGGCCTTCACCTCTATGCGTGCGCGTGGTGCATCTGTTACCGATATTACCATCTTGGTTGTAGCGGCCGACGATGGTGTTATGCCTCAGACTATCGAAGCCATCAACCACTCAAAAGCGGCCAACGTTCCAATCATCGTTGCTATCAACAAGATTGATAAACCAGGTGCCAACCCAGAACGCGTTATCGGTGAATTGGCAGAGCATGGTGTTATGTCAACAGCCTGGGGTGGAGATTCTGAATTTGTTGAAATCTCAGCTAAATTCAACCAAAATATCGAAGAATTGTTGGAAACAGTCCTTCTTGTGGCTGAAATCCAAGAACTTAAGGCAGATCCAACAGTGCGTGCTATCGGTACGGTTATCGAAGCTCGTTTGGATAAAGGAAAAGGTGCGGTCGCAACCCTTCTTGTGCAACAAGGTACTCTGAATGTGCAAGACCCTATCGTTGTCGGAAATACCTTCGGCCGTGTCCGTGCCATGACTAATGACCTTGGTCGTCGTGTTAAGGTTGCAGGTCCATCAACACCAGTTTCTATTACAGGTTTGAACGAAGCGCCAATGGCGGGTGACCACTTTGCCGTTTACGAAGATGAAAAATCTGCGCGTGCAGCAGGTGAAGAACGTGCCAAACGTGCTCTCATGAAACAACGTCAAGCAACGCAACGTGTCAGCCTTGAAAACCTCTTTGATACACTTAAAGCTGGTGAACTCAAGTCAGTCAACGTTATCATCAAGGCTGACGTGCAAGGTTCAGTTGAAGCCCTTTCTGCCTCACTTCAAAAGATTGACGTAGAAGGTGTCAAAGTTACCATCGTTCACTCAGCAGTCGGTGCTATCAATGAATCTGACGTGACCCTTGCGGAAGCTTCAAATGCCTTTATCGTTGGTTTCAACGTACGCCCTACACCTCAAGCGCGTCAACAAGCGGAAGCTGACGATGTAGAAATCCGTCTCCACAGCATTATTTACAAGGTTATCGAAGAGATGGAAGAAGCTATGAAAGGGATGCTTGACCCAGAATTTGAAGAAAAAGTTATCGGTGAAGCAGTTATCCGTGAAACCTTTAAGGTATCTAAAGTCGGAACTATCGGTGGATTCATGGTTATCAACGGTAAGGTTACCCGTGACTCTAAAGTTCGTGTTATCCGTGACGGTGTCGTTATCTATGACGGCGAACTTGCAAGCTTGAAACACTACAAAGACGACGTTAAAGAAGTTACAAACGGTCGTGAAGGTGGATTGATGATTGATGGCTACAATGATATCAAGACTGATGATGTGATTGAGGCCTATGTCATGGAAGAAATCAAACGATAATAGAGAAACGATAGCCGATTTGACTCGTCGTCAACAGCGCCTTGATGAACCCTTAGTTCTATCTAAGGCTTGTTTCCTAGATTCAAATGGCTCTAGTTCCTCTATCTAATAAAAATAGCTAGGTCTGCTGGCCTAGCTTTTGGTGCAAAGTAGAGAAAGGAATATCATGGCAAATCATTTCCGTACGGATCGTGTGGGCATGGAAATCAAGCGCGAAGTCAATGAGATTTTGCAAAAGAAAGTCCGTGATCCGCGTGTCCAAGGTGTGACCATTACAGATGTTCAGATGCTAGGTGACTTGTCTGTTGCCAAGGTTTACTACACCATTTTGAGTAACCTTGCTTCGGATAACCAAAAAGCTCAAATCGGGCTTGAAAAAGCAACTGGTACCATCAAACGTGAACTTGGTCGCAATTTGAAATTGTACAAAATCCCAGATTTGACCTTCGTCAAAGACGAATCCATCGAATATGGAAACAAGATTGACGAGATGTTACGCAATCTGGATAAGAACTAAGAAGGAGGGGTAACCCTCTTTTTTGTTGCCAGAGCATGATCATTACTATTTGACGATATATCTATCTGATAAAAATCGGTTTAAAAAATTTGTAAATTTCAAATAGTATGATATGATAAACCTTGATATAAATGAAAAACGGAGAGATATATGGCTAAACAAGATATAGCTATGCAAGTACTACAACAAGTGGTGAAACTACCCGTAGTCAAGGTCGATCGAGAAAAGTTTTTAGTAGAAAAGTTTTCAAAGGAATTAGACCGTAAGGATATTCCAACTTTGATTGAACAAGGACCGACGGCTTTATTACCCCAGGAAAGCTTGGATCGCGTGGCCAAGGCCTGTATTAAGGACAATGTCCTGTTAGCCAGTGGAACTTCGGTTTTGGCTGGTCTACCTGGAGGGATTGTCATGGCGATTACTATTCCGACAGACGTAGCCCAGTTTTATGCATTCTCATTAAAACTAGCTCAGGAACTAGGGTATATTTACGGATTTGATGATCTCTGGGCATCGCGCAATGAGTTAAGTGAAGATGCTAAAAACACACTTCTACTGTATCTCGGTGTGATGCTGGGAGTAAATGGCGCAGGTGCCCTGCTTCGATCAGGCGGTGTGACAGTAGCCAAGCAAGTCATAAAAGTAGTGAACAAGAAAGCCTTGACAAAAACTCTTTGGTATCCAATTTTAGAAAAAGTTTTGAAAATTTTTGGTGTCAATCTGACAAAAGGAGGCCTAGCCAAAGGGATGGGGAAAGTGATTCCTATCCTAGGTGGAGTCATTTCTGGAGGCTTAACCTTTGCGACCATGAAACCGATGGGAGAAAGATTGCAACAGGAATTGTCCAAGCTAGTCAACTACAATGAAGTGCAATATCAAAGAGACGTTGATACTATCCGAAAAGAGGTCGAAATCATCGAAGGTGAGTAATATGGGATTCATTAAAATTCTAGCCAAGACTTACGGGAATTACTTTTTTGTGATGCAAAGCATCAAAGTCCTGAAGAACATGAAAAAAGACGACAATGCTCTAGTAGGTTTCGGGAAAGTACTGCTTGCTGACAAGTTGATGGATGTAGCCCAGTGGCTCGCAAAACCAGATGATAAGGAATAACTTGAAATGAAAGAAACTAGCAGGAACTCTTCTGCTAGTTTTTTAATCTCTTTCCATATGGTATAATAGAAGCAGTAAAATCATTTTATACTCTTCGAAAATCTCTTCAAACCACGTCAGCTTCACCTTGCCGTAGGTATGGTTACTGACTTCGTCAGTTCTATCTACAACCTCAAAACACTGTTTTGAGCAACCTGCGGCTAGCTTCCTAGTTTGCTCTTTGATTTTCATTGAGT
>CAUVSV010000051.1:0-7727 GCA_963554735.1 Streptococcus oralis | reverse complement strand
CACCACAGCGTTTCTATGTTTATATGATACCACTTTTTCAAAAAAAATCAAGAGGGAAATGCAATTATTTGAAAAGGATTTCACAAATTTCGTAATTTATCAATGGTTTCCTTACGTTGCGCCAAGGCTCGTTCGTATTTGCCGGTATCTTTTGGAGTAAAATAGTGGTGATTTTGGATTTTTTCTGGCAGATAGTCTTGCTTGACCCAATTTCCAGGATAGTTGTGTGGATAGAGATAATCTTGGGCATTGCCCAGTTCCTTGCTGCCACTGTAGTGACCATCACGTAAGTGACGAGGGATTGGTAGGTGACCAGAAGTTTTGAGATCAGCAAGAGCCTTGTCCATAGCCACATAGGCTGAGTTGGACTTGGGTGAAAGTGCCAAGTCAATCACGACATTGGCAATGAGAATGCGAGCTTCTGGGAACCCAATCTTTTGAGCAGCATCTAGAGCAGTTACAGTATGGATCTGGGCTTCAGGATTGGCCAAACCAATGTCTTCATAAGCGATAACGGTCAAGCGACGAGCGAGACTAGGAAGATCCCCAGCCTCAATCAAGCGGGCAGCATAGTGGAGACTGGCATCTACATCCGAGCCACGGATAGACTTTTGCAGGGCTGAGAGGACATCGTAGTGACCGTCCCCATCCTTGTCCATAGTAATATAGCTCCGCTGAAGGCTGTTTTCCATGATATCCAGTGTGATGTGGCGGATACCCTTATCATTCTCGGGAGTAGAGAGAACAGCCAAATCTAGTGAATTAAAGGCAGAACGCAGGTCTCCATTTGTAGAGGTCGCGATGAAATCCAGTGCATCCTCATCTAGCTCAACTGGGAAATCAAAGCCACGTTCAGGGTCAGTTAGAGCGATTTGAATCGCCTCTTTAACATCTTGATTGGCCAAGGGTTCTAACTCAAAAATCTGAACACGACTACGAATGGCTGGAGTGACAGAAAAGAAAGGATTTTCAGTCGTAGCGCCAATCATGATGACCAGACCACTTTCTAAGAGTGGTAGAAGAAAGTCTTGCTTAGTCTTGTCAAGACGATGGATTTCGTCTAGTAATAGGACGAGACCACCTGAAAATTTAGCTTCTTCCGCGATTTCTTGTAGCCGTTTTTTACTATCCACTGTCGCGTTAAAGGTCCGAAAGGCATACTTGGTCGTTCCAGCGATGGCAGAGGCTATACTGGTCTTGCCGATTCCTGGAGGTCCGTAGAGAATCATGGAGGACAGACGATTGGCTTCCACCATGCGACGGATAATTTTTCCAGGTCCGACTAGATGCTCCTGACCGATGACCTGGTCAATGGTTTTTGGGCGCATGCGAAGCGCGAGATTGTCTGGCATAGCAGTCCTTTCTAACATGGATTTTCTGATGTAGATGTGGTAAGATGGTAGTATCTATTTTAGCATATTTCCGAGCAATCGGGGCGATTAAAGAGTCGCATAGAAAGAGGACAAAATGGCAACATACGGATTTTTAGATGTTTTAGAGGAAGAGTTGGACAAGAACTTTCCTTTTGATTATGAGATTAGTTGGGACAAGCGCAACCACGTGGTTGAAGTGAGTTTTTTACTAGAAGCGCAGAACGCTACAGGAGTTGAGATGGTGGATGAAGACGGAGAAGTTTCGTCAGATGATATCCTCTTTGAGGAAGCGGTCCTTTTTTACAATCCGGCCAAGTCAACGGTTAACGCAGAAGACTATCTGACGGTCATCCCTTACCTACCTAAGAAAGGTTTTTCTCGTGAATTTTTAGCTTATTTTGCGCTATTTCTTAAAGATACTGCCGAGGTTGGGCTGGATGCCCTCATGGACTTTTTGGAAGACCCAGAAGCAGAAGAGTTCGTCATGGAATGGAACCAAGAAGTCTTTGAAGAGGGAAAAGTTGGCTTGGAAGAAGGAGAGTTTTATCCTTATCCGAGATACTAGAGACTAGGGGAGAAAGTATATGAAGAAAATAGGCTTGTCTTTTATTTCTGGTCTGTCCTTTGTTTTTTTGATGTTGGGATTTGTTTTTGGGACGATTGCCTTTAAAGAGTTAGATTTTTCTTTAGTCTTTATTCCAGGCTATCTATTTACTTTTCTCAGCATTTATCTGATATTTATCCTTCATGAGCTGGGGCACGCATTTTGTGGTTACCTGACAGGCTATCGCCTGGTGGCTTTTGGATTAGGAAACTTTCTTTTGACCAAAAAGTCAGGCAAGTTTCATCTGAGTCGAACAGCCGTTCTGAAAAATGTTGGTGCTCAGTATATTGGATTAAAAGAAGATGAAAGCGATCAAAGAATCATTCTGATGCTTGCAGGAGGCTTGATGGTTCATCTTGGCTTGATTTTATTGGCGCTATTGTATGGATTTTTGACAGATAACTGGTATTTTGCAGCTACTTGGATTTGTCTAAATCTATCTTTTCTTCTCATCAATGCAAAGCCAGTTGGGATTACCGATGGAGCGAAAATCTGGGAATTGCTACAGCAACCTGAAAATACGAAATACGCCTACTCGGTGTTGAGGCATTCTGCCCAGACCTTGCTAGCTCCTCAAGAGTATGATTTGAAAGACTTTATCATGCCTGTTGATGAGGATGCAAGAGGGAGTTTTGCAGAAAGTGTTCAGACTCTTCAGGGCTTGGTATTCATATTGGATGATAATATAGAACTTGCTAAGCGACAGTTTCAGTCTTTGCTAGAGAAAACAGATAATCCAATGTCTAAAACGATTTCTCAATTATACCTTCTTCAAATAGCCTTGCTAGAAGGAGATTATGAGAAAGCAGAGGAATATGCAAGTAATCGAGGAGTCAAGTCCTTCTTATCTCTAAAAATGGCAGATACGCAGATAATGCAAGCCTGGTATCAATTTCTGGTAAAGAAAGATATGGAGCAGACTGATAAGGCTATAAAAATTGCTAGACCAAACATGGTGACCAGCCGTTTGGTGCGAGATGAGAAACGTTATTATGAAAACTGGTTAGCAGAGTTGGAGAAAGAATTATCCGAAGGAGTCTAATATGGAAATAGAAATTTCTGATTTTACAGGTTGCAAAATTGCCCTCTTTTGTGGTGATAAGCTCTTAACTATCTTACGTGATGATAAGGCAAACATTCCATACCCTAATACATGGGAATTGCCAGGTGGCGGACGAGAAGGTGATGAAAGTCCTTTTGAGTGCGCGGCGCGTGAAGTTTACGAAGAACTAGGAATTCATCTGACTGAAGATTGCCTGCTTTGGAGTAAGGTGTACCCAAGTATGCTTTTTGAGGGGAAGGAATCCGTCTTTCTAGTGGGAAAGTTGACTCAGGAACAGTTTGACAAGATTGTCTTTGGTGATGAAGGGCAGGGCTACAAACTGATGGGCATTGACGAGTTTCTTGGCTCAGATAGGGTTGTACCCCAGTTGCAGGATAGAGTGAGAGATTATTTGGAGGAAATAAAATGATTTTTGCAATTGCAACAACGACGTTAAACAAGGAAGTTAAACGCAAACTAAAAACTGGACAATATTCTAGAGAAGAAGCTACATTCATCTATATGGAATATTTAAAGTTAAAGAAGCAGAGAGAAAGTGGTACGAAAGTAGCTGGGATTTCTATGGCTGTTATTTGGGGATTAATGCTTGTTTTACCCTTACTGAGTGGTAGAGGTCTCGTACTGCCTCTTTCAGTATATTTTTTACTTTTGATACTGTTAGTAGGAATTCTTCTATTTGTTTATTATCTTATGTTTGGTATTTTTAAACAGCAGATTCATAACGCAATGAAAGAACACTATACAGATGTGATTGAAGAATTTAAGGGTCAGTAAAACAGCGTGTGGAAGAGCATAGGAAGCGAGTTGAGAGAGTGAATTTGGAGGTATTAGTATGATTCAGATTATCCGAGCAGTAGCAGAGGATTTAGAAACCATTATTGCTATTCAGAGAGCTAGCTTTAAGGCTGTCTATGAGAAATACCAAGATGAGTATGATCCCTATCTAGAGGATCGCGAACGAATCAAGTGGAAATTGGTTGAGCGTCCTAATAGTTATTACTACTTTGTAAAAGAAAAGGACGAAATTATCGGTTTTTTACGAATTCAGACCAATGAAGAGTTAACGAATGCTTGGTTGGGAACGGCAGCGATTTTGCCCCAGTACCAAGGAAAAGGGTATGGATCTGAGGGACTGAGCTTGCTGGAAAAAGAATTTCCAACCATCACACAGTGGGATTTGTGTACGGTATTACAGGATGCGGGCATGGTCGCTTTTTATGAGAAAAATGGCTACCGCAAAACCCATATCGAACCTGAAAAAGAAGGCATGGATATGGTATACATGAAAAAATTGATTGACAAATAGAAAGGATGGTTCGGTTATATTTCTAAACTGAACCCGCCCTAAACACTGTGCCAAAAAGATAAACTTCTCTTAGACACAAGCGTCTTCAGAGAGTTTCCTATTTTGGCTTTGTGTTTTACGGGCTTGGTGTCTTAATTATGGAAACATGGCAAGAGTTAAAAGTTACAGTGAAGCGTGAGGGGGAGGAGCTGGTCTCCAATCTCTTGATTGAGTTGGGGGCGCAAGGTGTTGCGATTGAAGACAGTATGGACTATGTGGGGAATGTCGACCGTTTTGGTGAGATTTTCCCAGAGGTTGAGCAACAAGAAGAAATCGTAGTGACAGCCTACTATCCGGATACGGTTGATGTGGCAGTGGTTGAGGCGGACTTGCAGGCTCGCCTAGCAGAATTGACCGATTTTATGGATCTAGGAGAGGTCAAGATGGGGACGACTGACTTGGCTGAGGAAGACTGGGCAGACAACTGGAAGAAATACTATGAGCCAGCTCGTATCACCCATGACTTGACCATCGTGCCGTCTTGGACAGACTATGAGGCGACTGCGGGAGAAAAGATTATCAAGCTGGACCCTGGCATGGCCTTTGGGACTGGGACGCATCCAACCACTAAGATGAGCCTTTTTGCCTTGGAGCAGGTTCTTCGTGGTGGCGAAACGGTGCTTGATGTGGGAACTGGTTCAGGTGTCCTCTCCATTGCCAGCTCGCTTCTGGGTGCCAAGGAAATTTTCGCCTATGACCTGGATGATGTGGCGGTTCGTGTCGCTCAGGAAAATATTGAGCTCAACCCTGGCATGGAGAATATACATGTAGCGGCTGGAGATTTGCTTAAGGGTGTTGAGATTGAGGCAGATGTGATTGTGGCTAATATCTTGGCGGATATTCTCATTCATCTGACAGAGGATGCTTATCGTTTGGTCAAGGACGAAGGCTACCTGATCATGAGTGGGATTATCAAGGACAAGTGGGACATGGTACGCGAGTCAGCTGAGTCAGCTGGATTTTTCCTTGAAACCCACATGATTCAAGGGGAATGGAATGCCTGTGTCTTTAAGAAGACTAAGGATATTTCAGGTGTGATTGGAGGCTAACATGCAGCAGTATTTTGTCAAGGGTAGTGCAGTCTCTCCTGTCACCATTGAGGACAAGGAAACCAGCAAGCATATGTTTCAGGTTATGCGCCTGAAAGAAGAGGATGAAGTGACCTTGGTCTTTGATGATGGGATCAAGCGCTTGGCGCGCGTGCTAGATGTGGAAAATCGTCAGTTTGAGTTGGTCCAAGAATTAGCTGAAAATGTCGAACTTCCCATCCAAGTGACTATCGCATCAGGCTTTCCCAAGGGAGACAAGCTGGAGTTTATCACTCAAAAAGTAACGGAACTGGGTGCCAGCCAAATTTGGGCCTTCCCTGCTGACTGGTCAGTTGCCAAGTGGGACGGCAAGAAATTGGGTAAAAAGGTTGAAAAACTAGAAAAAATCACCCTTGGAGCGGCAGAACAAAGCAAGCGTAATATCGTTCCAAGTATCCAGCTTTTCGAGAAGAAAGCAGATTTTCTAACTCAGTTTGACCAGTTTGACTCTATTATAGTAGCCTATGAAGAATCAGCAAAAGAGGGAGAAGCCGCGGCCCTCTTACAAGCAGTCACTGGTCTTGAAAAGGGAGCCAAATTGCTCTTTATCTTTGGTCCAGAAGGCGGTCTCTCACCTGCAGAAATCGAAAGTTTTGAAGCCAAAGGAGCTGTTCTTGCAGGACTTGGTCCAAGGATTCTTCGAGCGGAAACAGCCCCGCTTTATGCCTTATCAGCCCTTAGTGTTTTAGTAGAATTAGAAAAATAAGAGGAAGAAAATGGAACAAAAACACCGATCAGAATTTCCCGAAAAGGAACTTTGGGACTTAACTGCCCTATACCAGGACCGTGAGGATTTCTTGCGTGCAATCGAGAAAACGCGCGAAGACATCAACCAATTTAGCCGTGACTACAAGGGCAATCTTCACACTTTTGAAGATTTCGAGAAGGCCTTTGCGGAATTGGAACAAATCTATATCCAGATGAGCCATATCGGCAATTATGCCTTTATGCCTCAGACGACAGACTATAGCAATGAAGAATTTGCTAATATTGCCCAAGCTGGGATGGAATTTGAAACAGACGCCAGCGTAGCCTTGACCTTCTTTGACGACGCCTTGGTGGCAGCAGACGAGGAAGTCTTGGACCGTTTGGGTGAGCTGCCACACTTAACGGCAGCCATTCGTCAGGCCAAAATCAAAAAAGCCCACTACCTAGGGGCGGATGTGGAGAAGGCCTTGACCAATCTGGGTGAAGTTTTCTACAGCCCACAGGACATTTATACTAAGATGCGAGCTGGGGACTTTGAAATGGCTGACTTTGAAGCCCATGGCAAGACCTACAAAAACAGCTTTGTAACTTATGAGAATTTCTACCAAAATCATGAGGATGCTGAGGTTCGTGAAAAATCCTTCCGTTCCTTCTCAGAAGGACTACGTAAGCACCAAAATACGGCTGCTGCAGCCTATCTAGCTCAAGTCAAGTCGGAAAAACTCTTGGCTGATATGAAGGGCTACGACTCGGTTTTTGATTATCTTCTAGCTGAGCAAGAAGTGGACCGTGCCATGTTTGACCGTCAGATTGACCTCATCATGAAGGATTTTGCGCCAGTTGCTCAGAGATACCTCAAGCATGTTGCCAAGGTGAATGGTCTTGAAAAGATGACCTTTGCAGACTGGAAATTGGACTTGGACAGCGCCCTGAATCCTGAAGTGACTATTGATGACGCCTATGATTTGGTCATGAAGTCAGTAGAACCTTTGGGACAAGAATATTGTCAGGAAGTTGCGCGCTATCAAGAAGAACGCTGGGTGGACTTCGCTGCTAATAGTGGCAAGGATTCTGGTGGTTATGCGGCGGATCCATATCGCGTGCACCCTTATGTCCTCATGAGCTGGACTGGTCGTTTGAGCGATGTTTATACCTTGATTCATGAAATCGGGCATTCTGGTCAATTCATCTTTTCAGATAATCACCAAAGTTACTTCAATGCCCACATGTCTACTTACTATGTCGAAGCGCCATCAACCTTCAATGAATTGCTTCTCAGTGACTACTTGGAGCACCAGTCTGATGATCCACGTCAAAAACGCTTCGCTCTTGCTCATCGCTTGACAGACACCTACTTCCATAATTTCATCACCCACCTCTTGGAAGCAGCCTTCCAGCGTAAGGTTTATACATTGATTGAAGAAGGAGAAACCTTCGGAGCAAGCAAACTTAACAGCATTATGAAGGAAGTCTTGACGGATTTCTGGGGAGATGCCATTGAGATTGATGATGATGCAGCTCTGACTTGGATGCGCCAAGCTCACTA
>CAUVSV010000050.1:0-7953 GCA_963554735.1 Streptococcus oralis | reverse complement strand
CATCGGTTCCTTCTTCCAAGAGCTGGACCAGCTCATTACCCTTCAACAGCGTGAGTGATTCCTACTTAATTGAGACTAGATAGTGATCGCATAATCAAATCAATATCTTGATTTTCGAGTTCTTGGATAATATGGAGGTATGTTTTTTGAGTAGTGGTCATGCTAGCATGCCCCAGTCGTCTAGCAACACTAGCAATTGAAACACCAGCAAAAAGCAGAAGCGAAGCATGGGTATGCCGCAGACCGTGTAAAGTAATCACGGGAACTTTGGCTTCCTTGCATCTCTTTTCTAAGATGTTATTTATAGTAGAATTGTATATTTTCCCATGAACAAAGATAGGTTGTTCTGAAGGGAGATCACGTGTTAGTTCGGCAAATTGGATGACAGTTTGCCAATCTAATTGAATTTTTCGGACAGAAGAGCGATTTTTCGTTGGTGCAAATTCTCCAGCTTCTTTATAATTCCAAGTTTTATTAATACTGAGTAGTTGATGAGGAAAGTCAAAGTCAGCTGGTGTGATGCCCAGAGCTTCCGAAAAACGAATTCCAGTTTTAGCGGTTAGTAATATGAGCCAATCCCAGTTGAGATGATTAGATAGCTTTAAATGAGTTAAGAGTGTATGAAGTTCAAACTGATTGAGGTATTTTGGCTTCTTTTCTCGAGGATTTTTTCCTTTAATAATGGCCTTGCGAGTAGGGTCGTGAGTGATTAACCCTTCATCTACAGCATCCATAATCGCACTTTTAAGCTGATGGTGAAAATCCATTGTTGTGACACGTTCATGCTCTTTTGCGTAGTTATTGAGTAACTGTTGATAAACGATACGATTTACATCGCATAGTTTTAGATCAGGTACTAGTTCTTGAAGCCAGTGTAGGGTCATATTGTATTTTTGTAAAGTTACATTTCGGATGGCTCCTTCTTTGTAAATGGTAATCCATTGTTTGTAGTAAGTATGTAGGTAGTCGTTTGGAGTTATTTTAGCTAACATTTGGAAATTCCTTTCTAATAGGTTAGTGTATACTAATGGCTCGCCTCATTAGTATCATACTACTTTTATCAGCTATTTAAAAATATGATTGTGGAGGGATATCAAAAAACTCACAAGCAAGTTTCGTTCAGAATCTTGTTTGTGAGTTTTTCTTATTTATTAGTGGTACTTTCTCTCAAAGTCAGTCTGGTTCCCAGCATGGTTAGGCTAGGGATTTTGCGACCGTGTAGGACTTCCTTGTTAAGAATATCCATACCTGCTCGGCCCATTTCTTCGGTATAGACGGTAATGCTAGAAAGAGGAGGATAGACCTGCTTGGTCAGGCTAGTGTCGTTAAAAGAAATGAGGCTGACGCGGTCTGGTAGGCTGATTCCAGCTTCTTGAAGGGCACGAAGGGCACCGATGGCTAAACTATCGCTGGCTGCGAAAAAGGCTGGTGGGAGTTGTTCTCCTAGCTTGTGAATGGCCTCCTTCATCAAGTCATAGCCAGACTGGGCAGTAAAGCTCCCCTGAAAGACCAGTTCTTTATGGTAGATACCATTTGCTTGGGTAATGTCTTTGAAATTCTCTAGCCGCTTATCCTGGATAATTTCTTCCTGGTCGGTTGTTTCCTCAAGGCCTGTGAGAATTCCAATACGGTTCATCCCTTGGCTGAGGAAATGGTCTACAACTTGTTTCACAGCAGTGTAAAAGTCAGTGATAATACAGGTATGACCTAGTGAGAGGGTGTCGCTGTCTATAAAGACTAAAGGTTTTTGGTATTCTTCAAAGGCGGCAATCTGAGCTCGGCTAAATTTTCCGATGCAGAGAATGCCAATCACTTCCTCGCTGAGGGTAAAAGGATGATCATTAAAATAGCGCAGGATATCATAGTCCAACTCTTGGGCTCTTTTTTCTATGCCTAGGCGAATCTGGTAGTAGTAGAGATCGTCCAACTCCCCTTGTTCACTGACCCATTGGATAATGGCAATCTTTTGCTTGGGTTTGTGGGATTCGCCTGTCTTGAGGTGCTTAGTATAGCCCAGCTCTTCAGCGACAGTTAAAATACGGTGTCTGGTTTCTTCTGTAACAGATAGACTCTGGTCGCGATTGAGGACACGAGATACGGTCGCGATGGAGACAGAGGCTAGCTGTGCGATGTCTTTTAAGGTAGCCATAAATCCTCCTCCTTTTAGGTTAGTATATCATATTTTTCTGCTTTTTACTGATAGTTTAGTAAAAGTTTAGTAAAAAGGATTGACCTTGGTAAATCCCTTGGATACAATAGAAGAAAACGATTACACGTTAAGGTGACTTAACGGACAGTCAAAGGAGAATTTATATGACACAAGATCTTACTACTGAAGCCCTTCGCAAAGACTTTCTTGCCGTTTTTGGTCAAGAAGCGGACCAAACTTTCTTTTCACCAGGTCGTATCAATTTGATTGGCGAACACACGGACTACAACGGTGGGCACGTTTTTCCAGCTGCTATTTCCTTGGGAACTTATGGGGCAGCTCGCAAGCGTGACGACCAAGTCTTGCGTTTCTACTCAGCCAACTTTGAGGACAATGGTATCATCGAAGTGCCTCTTGCTGACCTCAAATTTGAAAAAGAGCACAGCTGGACCAACTATCCAAAAGGGGTTCTTTATTTCTTGCAAGAAGCTGGACATGTGATTGACAAAGGGTTTGATTTTTATGTTTATGGGAATATCCCAAATGGTGCAGGCTTGTCTTCATCAGCATCTTTGGAACTTTTGACAGGGGTTGTGGCAGAGCATCTCTTTGGTTTAAAACTAGACCGTTTGGATTTGGTTAAAATCGGAAAACAAACAGAAAATAACTTTATCGGAGTCAACTCTGGTATTATGGACCAGTTTGCTATCGGTATGGGAGCTGACCAACGGGCCATTTACCTGGATACCAATACGTTAGAATACGACTTGGTGCCACTTGATTTGAAGGACAATGTCGTTGTTATCATGAATACCAACAAACGTCGTGAACTGGCGGACTCTAAGTACAATGAACGCCGTGCTGAGTGTGAAAAAGCTGTCGAAGAATTGCAAGTTGCCTTGGATATTCAGACCTTGGGTGAATTGGATGAGTGGGCCTTTGACCAATACAGCTATCTGATTAAAGATGAAAATCGCTTAAAACGTGCTCGCCATGCTGTGCTTGAAAACCAACGTACCCTCAAAGCACAAGCAGCTCTTCAAGCAGGTGATTTGGAAACATTTGGTCGCTTGATGAATGCATCTCACGTTTCTCTAGAACATGACTATGAAGTAACTGGCTTGGAATTGGATACTCTTGTTCACACAGCTTGGGCTCAGGAAGGTGTTCTTGGTGCTCGTATGACAGGGGCAGGATTTGGCGGATGTGCCATTGCCTTGGTGCGAAAAGACGCTGTTGAGTCCTTTAAGGAAGCTGTAGGCAAGCACTACGAGGAAGTCGTTGGATATGCTCCTAGCTTCTATATCGCTGAAGTTGCAGGTGGCACTCGCGTTTTAGACTAGGAGAGAAGTAAATGGACGCTGTAATATTTGATTTAGATGGCTTATTAGCTGATACTGAGATCATTTCTCTAAAAGTTTATCAAGAATTGCTTAAAGATTTTGGAATTCCTTTCACAGAAGAAACATATTCTAGAGAATACAGTGGACATAGGGAAGAGGAGAATGTTCAACGATTTTTAGATACCTATGATTTACCTTGGACCTTTGACCAAACCTTGGAAAAAGTTTATGAACTGGAAGCTCGAATATTAGCCAAAGGTGTAAATTTAAAAAAAGGTGCTAAAAATTTGCTTGCTTTTTTGCAAAGAGAAGGTATTCCAATCGCTTTAGCAACTTCAAGTGTTGAATCTAGAGCTAGAATGATTTTGGATAGTAATGGTATACTGTCCCTATTTGACCATCTAGTTTTTGCAAAAGATGTAAAGCGAAGCAAACCTTACCCTGATATATTTTTAAAGGCCTGCAGTGATTTGAATGTTTTGCCAGAGAATTGCTTAGTATTAGAGGATAGTGAAGCAGGGATTGAAGCAGCGTATAGAGCTGGGATACCAGTTATTTGTATTCCAGACTTGAAAATGCCAGCACAGTTTTTCTTAAATAAAACAGAACAAGTTTTTCAGGATTTAGATGCTGTCAGAGACTATTTAGAAAGTAAGAGGGAGAATCAATGAGTCAGGGAGTTCTAGATGCATTTATCACGGAAGTCATTGCTGAAAGTTCATTTGAGGAAATGGATCGAATCTACCTAACCAATCGTGTCTTGGCACGAGTGGGAGATGGTGTTTTGGAGGTTGAGACTGATCTAGATGAGTTGATTGACCTCAAGGACCAGTTGGTCGAGAAAGCGGTTCGATTAGAGACGATTGAGGATAGTCAGACTGCGCGTGAAATCCTCGGTGCTGAACTGATGGACTTGGTGACCCCTTGTCCAAGTCAGGTTAATCGTGACTTTTGGACAACCTACGCCCAATCTCCCGAACAGGCGATAGCGGATTTTTACCAGCTCAGCCAGAAAAACGACTATATCAAGCTCAAGGCTATTTCTAAGAATATCGCTTATCGCGTTCCATCAGACTATGGAGAGCTTGAGATTACCATTAACCTCTCTAAGCCTGAAAAGGATCCAAAGGAGATTGCGGCAGCTAAGTTGGTTCAAGCTAGCAATTACCCACAGTGTCAGCTTTGTCTAGAGAACGAAGGCTACCATGGTCGGGTTAACCACCCAGCTCGCAGCAATCACCGCATTATCCGTTTTGAAATGGCTGGTCAGGAGTGGGGCTTCCAGTATTCGCCCTATGCTTATTTTAATGAGCACTGTATCTTCTTAGATGGTCAGCATCGACCTATGGCCATTAGTCATCAGAGCTTTGAGCGTCTGCTGGCTATTGTAGAGCAGTTTCCTGGCTATTTTGCAGGCTCTAATGCCGACCTGCCAATCGTGGGAGGCTCTATTCTGACTCATGATCACTATCAAGGAGGCCGTCACGTGTTTCCTATGGAATTGGCTCCCCTGCAAAAGACTTTCTGTTTTGCTGGTTTTGAGCAGGTCAAGGCTGGGATTGTCAAGTGGCCTATGTCAGTGCTTCGTTTGACTTCGGATTCCAAAGAGGATTTGATCAACTTGGCTGATAAGATTTTGCAGGAATGGCGCCAGTATTCAGATTCTGAAGTGCAGATTTTAGCAGAGACAGACGGGAGACCGCATCACACTATCACACCGATTGCGCGTAAGCGTGATGGACAGTTTGAATTGGACTTGGTCTTGCGGGACAATCAGACTTCGGCAGAGCATCCGGATGGCATCTATCATCCCCACAAGGATGTTCAACATATCAAGAAGGAAAATATCGGCTTGATTGAGGTCATGGGCTTGGCTATCTTACCACCTCGTTTGAAAGCGGAAGTGGAGCAAGTTGCAAGCTACCTTGTGGGAGATGGTGAAGCGGTTGCTGCTTATCATCAGGAATGGGCAGACCAGCTTAAAGCCCAACATCTGGACCTAGCAGATAAAGAAAAAGCCCTTGAAATCGTCAAGGACTCTGTGGGTGCTATTTTTGCACGTGTTTTGGAGGATGCAGGAGTTTACAAGCAGACGGAACAAGGACAGGAAGCCTTTATGCGCTTTGTAGAACAGGTCGGAATTTTGCCAGACTAAGAGCTTTCTCCTTGCACAGTCCTATAAAAAGTAGTATCATAGTGTCGTTTGAACTATCAGGAGGAAACGATGAAAGATTTTCATTTTGACGCTATATCTGCCTTTGAAAATTACGAAATAGAAAAAATGAGAGATGGTCATGTCGTGGTGACGACAAAAGTAGTGGACTCGTCGCTCAACTACTATGGCAATGCCCATGGTGGCTATCTCTTCACCCTTTGTGACCAAATCAGTGGTTTGGTGGTCATCTCGCTGGGGCTTGATGGAGTGACGCTCCAGTCCTCTATCAACTACCTCAAGGCAGGAAAACTCGACGATGTGCTGACCATTAAAGGAGAATGTGTCCATCAAGGTCGCACAACCTGTGTAGTGGATGTGGATATCACCAATCAAGAAGGCAGAAATGTCTGCAAAGCCACCTTTACCATGTTTGTCACAGGCCAGCGGTCAGAAGAAAGACAGGTAAGGATATAGATAAACAAAAAAGAGGCTCACACCTCTTTTTCTTATTTCTTTTTATGATTTAATACTGCATTGAGTACAATGGCCAGTAAGCTGGCTACGACGATTCCGTTTGAGAAGAACATTTGGAAGGCTGTCGGCATGCTGACGAAGAGATTACTATTGTTGAGTCCGACACCTGCAGCGATGGAGACAGCTGCGATAAGGAAGTTGTGTTCATTGTTAGCAAAGTCAACGCGCGCTAGGATTTGCATACCTTGAAGGGAAACAAAACCAAACATCACTAGCATAGCACCACCAAGGACAGGGCTCGGAATGATTTGGGCGAGGGCACCAAACTTAGGTAGGAGTCCAAGGAGGACTAGGAAACCAGCTGCATAATAGATTGGCAGACGGGTCTTGATACCTGACAATTTAACCAAACCAACGTTTTGTGAAAATCCTGTGTAAGGGAAGGTGTTAAAGATTCCTCCGAGAAGTACGGCCAAACCTTCTGCGCGGTAACCGTTGCGAAGGCGCGTACTGTCGATTGGGTCATTGGTAATATCTGACAAGGCTAGGTAAACACCAGTTGACTCCACCATGGAAACCGTTGCGATGATACACATCATGACGATAGATGAGATTTCAAAGGTTGGCATCCCAAAGTAGAGTGGAGTTGGGACATGGACAAGCGGTGCTGCCGCAACAGGGGAGAAATCTACCAAGCCCATGGTAGCAGCAATGGCAGTTCCAACGACCAACCCAATCAAAATCGAAATCGACTTAATAAATCCTTTGGTAAAGATGTTGATCAAGAGGATAGTCAAAACAGTGATAGCTGCAAGCAAAAGGCTTTGACCAGTTGGCTCTGGAACATTATTTCCCATATTTCCGATAGCGACTGGAATCAGGGTCAATCCAATCGTGGTAATAACAGATCCTGTTACGATAGATGGGAAGAGATTGGCTACTTTTGAGAAAATACCTGAAATCAGAACTACATAAATCCCAGAAACGATAAGGGCACCAAACATAGCACCGCTACCGTGACTTTGCCCAATCATAATCAAAGGAGCGACGGATTGGAAGGCAACTCCGAGAACGACTGGTAGTCCAATCCCAAAGTATTTGTTGAGTTGGAGTTGGAGGAAGGTCGCCACCCCACACATGAAGATATCGGTAGAAATCAGGTAGGTCAATTGCTCAGCTGAATAGCCCAGAGCTGTCGCAATCATGATGGGAACCAGGATGGATCCTGAGTACATGGCTAGTAAGTGCTGTAAGCCAAGAACGGCTGCTTGTGAGTGTTTTTCTTGTTTTTGCATTAGAGATCTGCCTCCTTAAATACGACCTGACCATTTTCAAAACGATCCAAACGGGCCAGTGATAGGACGGGATATCCTGCTTTTTCAAGCAAATCACGACCATCTTGGAAAGATTTTTCAATCACAATACCAATCGCTTCAACTTTTGCTCCGGCTTGTTCGATGATTTGGATCAAGCCTTTGGCAGCTTGTCCATTTGCTAGGAAATCATCGATAATCAAGACCTTGTCCTCTGGTGAGAGGAATTTTCCAGCGATGGAAACGGTGCTGGTCACCTGCTTGGTAAAGGAGTAGACTTGGGCGGTTAAGATGCCTTCGTTCATGGTGATGTTTTTAGCTTTCTTGGCGAAAATCATGGGAACATTTAAAGCTTCAGCTGTAAAAACGGCTGGGGCAATACCTGACGCTTCAATGGTTACGACCTTGGTAATGCCAGCAGAAGCGAATTTTTCCGCAAAAACCTTACCAATCTCTCGCATCAAGCTAAAGTCAACTTGGTGGGTTAAAAAGGAATCCACCTTGAGGATGTTGTCACCC
>CAUVSV010000049.1:0-8884 GCA_963554735.1 Streptococcus oralis | reverse complement strand
CTCAAGTACAGCTTGCGGCTAGCTTCCTAGTTTGCTTTTTGATTTTCATTGAGTATCAGTATATTCTTGCAATAGAAAAAATAAGATTGAGTCCCCCCAACCTTAAATTTTTTCACCATCTTCTTTTTCTTTAGCAATTTGCTCTTTGATTTTCTTTTCTTCTTCTTCTCTGCGGCGTTTTTCTTCTTCGATACGGAGACGAACTGCTTCACGTTTTCCTTCTGGATCTGGGTGAATCGTAACGTTTCCTGACTCGATTTCTTCCAAAGCACGAAGAGTTGATTTTTCAGACTTAAACTCTTGAGTTGCTGGCGCACCTGCTTCTAGTTCGTGGGCACGTTTTGCTTCCAAGATTACGAGTGAATATTTTGATGGTACCTTGTCCAGCAAGGTATCGATAGAGGGTTTTAACATCATTTGCTTGTACCTGTTTCCTATAGTTTATCGAGTAGTTGGAGATTTTGGCAACATATCCTGGTAGTGACCAATAACACGGTCCACACGGAAGTGTTCTGCTTCGATCACACGCTTGACACGTTCAGCAGCGAGGGGCACCTGATCGTTGACAATGGCATAATCATACTCACGCATGAGAGCAATTTCTTCCTTGGCTTTTTCGATTCGTTGGGCAATCACTTCTGCGCTATCTGTTCCACGACCTACCAAACGATCTTGCAATTCATCCAAATCTGGTGGCGTTAGAAAGATAAAGACAGCATCTGGAACCTTTTTCTTAACCTGAAGGGCTCCTTGGACTTCAATCTCAAGAAAGACATCGATTCCCTTGTCCAAAGTTTCATTGACATAGGTTAGAGGAGTTCCATAGTAGTTACCAACATATTCTGCATATTCCAACATCTGACCTTGGCGAATCAACTCTTCAAACTCTTCACGAGTACGGAAGAAATAGTCCACTCCATCCACTTCACCAGGACGTTGCGCACGTGTCGTCATCGATACAGAGTATTGAAATTGATTCTCAGAACTCTCAAAAATCTCTCTTCTAACCGTTCCTTTCCCAACTCCTGAAGGACCAGAAAAAACGATTAGCAAGCCTCGGTCTGCCATTATGTCTCCTTTAGTTAGTCTGTGAAATAAAGTAAAATTTCTCTCGGATACTGGTGATAGTGTCAGTTATCCTTCTACAGTCTTTCTATCTAGTGTAACAAAAAAGCAGTAATATTTCAACTGCTCTTTCTTATTTATTTAGCATAATCTACTGCACGAAGTTCGCGGATCACGGTTACCTTGATATTTCCTGGGTAATCGAGATTGTTTTCAATTTTCTCACGAACTTTGTGAGCCAAGATTGTGACTTTGTCGTCCTTGATTTGTCCTGGATTAACCATGATGCGGATTTCACGTCCTGCTTGAAGGGCAAAGCTATTTTGCACTCCTTCAAAGCCATTGGCGATTTCTTCCAAATCATGGAGACGCTTGATATAGCTTTCAAGAGACTCACTACGAGCACCTGGACGCGCTGCACTCAAGGCATCTGCTGCAGCAACGATTACTGCAATGACACTTTCGGCTTCGACATCCCCGTGATGGCTAGCAATGGTATTGACCACAACTGGGTGTTCCTTGTACTTACGAGCCAATTCCGTACCAATCTCAACGTGGCTACCTTCAACCTCGCGGTCAATAGCTTTCCCGATGTCGTGAAGGAATCCAGCACGACGGGCAAGAGCTGCATTTTCACCAAGTTCACTGGCGATGATACCAGATAACTTAGCAACCTCAATCGAATGACGCAAGACATTTTGTCCATATGAAGTACGGAACTGCAAGCGTCCCATGATTTTCATCAAGTCTGGATGGAGGTTCGGCGCACCAATCTCATAGGCAGCAGCCTCCCCATATTCACGGATTTTATTGTCAATCTCCTGACGGTTTTTCTCCACCAACTCCTCGATACGAGCTGGGTGGATACGGCCATCCTTGAGCAACATTTCCATGGTCATACGAGCAATTTCACGACGAATCGGATCAAATCCTGACAAGGTTACCACTTCCGGTGTATCGTCGATAATCACATCGACCCCTGTCAAACTTTCAAAGGTACGAATGTTTCGACCTTCACGACCGATAATGCGTCCCTTCATGGTATCGTCTGGTAGATGAACTGTTGAGTTTGTTGACTCCGCTACATACTCACCAGCGATACGCTGCATAGCCTGAACCAAGATATCTTTCGCAATCTTGTCTGAACGTTCCTTAACTTCTTGCTCTGCCTCACGAATGCGGCTAGCAATTTCCTTGGTCAAGTTTTCCTCTGTCTGAGCCAAGATAATATCTCGAGCCTCAGTTTGGGAAAGCGAGCCGATACGTTCAAGTTCAGCTTCTTTTTGTCTTTCGACTTCCTCTAATTGCTCTTCACGTGCATCAAGGTTTTTTGCTCTATCAGAAATACTTTGTTCTTTTTGTTCAAGTGTTTTTTCTTTGTTCGTCAAATTGTCGTCCTTACGGTCAAGGCTCGTAGCTCTCTCCGTCAAACGACTTTCAATTTGCTTGAGCTCCTGACGTTCTGACTTAAATTCAGCGTCCACTTCTTCACGGTATTTTCTGGCTTCCTCTTTGGCCTCCAATAGTGCTTCTTTTTTAAGAGACTTGCTTTCGCTCTTGGCTTCATTTAGTAATAAATCCGCTTCGCGCTCAGCTTGTCCTCGTAAATTAGTTGCTTCTTGTTCAGCATTTAGAAGCATCAACTCTGCAGCCTCTTGAGATGATTTCATCTTAGCTGAGATGCTGACATATCCAATGACTAAACCAATGATGACGGCAAAAACAGCAATCGCAAGTGTCATGATTTCCATGTTTTTACCTCATTAAATTTGTTTATCGAATGACATACATTCCTTAATATTCTATCATAAAAAACCGATTTCCACAAACCTAATTTAAATAGTTTCTATATCTTTTTCGAGGATTTTTTTCGAAAAATTCTTTTGCTTTTTTATATTCTAGTTTTTCGCAACGATATCCTTTGGAAATTTCAAATTCAAGATCGATATTTTGGTTATATTCATATCCCAAGGTTCTTAACTCTTCTATCTCCGAACCTTTTTTCCACAAAAAATATAACAATCTTTTAAAATATCGCATCTTTCTTTTAATATTTTTAATAACATTTTCCGAGTAAGTACTAGAATATTTCTCTTTTAGAATCACTTTATCAATCTTATACTGATAAAGCTCACTCTCCAAGATATTATACAGATATTCCATATCTAAATTTATTGGTTTATCCTCAAAATATTTCACAAGTGACATAAGTACACTCTCTGTTTCCTCGCGACCATTCATCCAATTGATGATGTAGTCTGCTTTCTTATTATCAGTTATATTTGAAAGTTCTTCTAATGACTTCTGGAACTCTCTTAAACTTGGTTTTTTAACTTTTGAATTATTATTTTTATCTTCTACAACTCTCTCATCTATATCTACATAATAAATTTTATAAATCAGTGATAAAATTTTTCCAAGGTCATCATCTCTCAATTTACTCTTTTTCAAGATGTTATCTATAACTTCTTCTGTAGATGCCATTCGATTTTGGTTCAGCTTAAATTTACTATCAATGAGATTTTTCTTTGTTGATTTTATTTCCTCACTATTTAAAATTACAATAATTTTAAACCTTTTATTCTCAGAAAGATAGTCAATATAACCCAATAAATCATTGTAATCTGAAGGGCTATCTGATGTTTCTGCATATGAAACCCGTTCAAAATCATCAAAAATAATGATAGAATCTCGCTTCATCAAATCCGTTCCAACTGTTTTAAAGAACCATTTAAAAACTCCTCCAACAAGTGGAATAAAGTCCAAATTTCCGAGTATGGATTGTTTTTCTATTTCATTGATCAATATTTTCTCGGCTTGCTCTCTTGTTTTTATCCCAAAGCAGGAAATATAGTAGATTTCTTTCTTTTTGTAAATTTGATTTTCAAAAAACGTCTTTATAAAAAATGTTTTCCCACTCCCCCAAGAACCATCCAGCCAGAAAACATTATGAATAGAGTCTGAACTATTTAAAAACTCCACCAGATGTGCTTGATAAGGATAGCCCTCCAAGTCATATTCTGGAAATAGATCTGGGTTTAGTTTCTTATAACTAACTTTTTTAAAAATTATGTCTAAAAACCAGAATAGTATTGTTGGTATAGTCAGTGCTAACAATATTATTACACGATTCTCATATAACATTGAAATAATATTTTTTAAAAAATTATAATTAGATACAAATTTATAAATAGGTAAAGCAAAGCGTTTAAATTGTTCAATCTCAAGTGCAAGATACAGTACCCATATACTAGCTATAAATATTTTGTACCACTCAACGACTCTAACATTACTACTCCATGATGGTCTTTTCAATAAATATTTCAATGGTTTGAAATTCAGAATAAAATTAAGAATCCTCATCATTATATTTTTCATATATACCCCTTTTAATCTATATTATCATGATTATACCACAAAATAAGAGTTATAAAGCGGATTAAAGGGACAAGAATCTAGTTATTATACTAAAATTTTTCACTGATTTCTTAACTTAGGAAATCTGTCATTTTCCAAAAAATTTTATCTTCAATCTGCTAGCTAAAATTTCTAAAATAAAAAAGCCTACCTCCCAGTAGACTTAGTAATGATCTTTGAAGGACAAGAAAGCCACGCTATCCCCATCTATCATATAAATCAAGCGATTTTCTGCATCAACACGACGTGACCAGGCTCCTTGGTAGTCATACTTGAGGGGTTCTGGTTTCCCCATTCCTACAAAAGGATCGCGTTGAATATCCTTGATTAATTTATTGATTCTCTTTAATGTCTTCTTATCTTGGTTTTGCCAATAGCAATAATCCGCCCAGGCATCTTCTGTAAATTTGAGCAGCATTTCTCACTCCTCAATCACATGTACCTGAGTGCCTCCAGCACGAACTTGAGCCATTCCTCGCAAGACCTTGTCAGAAAGTTCCTTATTTTGAGCGATTCTCAGGGTTTCCTGAATACTATCCCACTCGCTCTTTGAAAGGACTACAATATCCTCATCTGGATTTTTATTGACCACTGTTAAAGGCTCAAATTCATCGTTTACCTTTTTCATGTAGTCCTTTAAATGATTTCGGAATGTTGAGTAAAGAACTGCTTCCATAACCATACCTCGTTTTACCTCTTTTCCACTATTATACACAAAAAGAAAGAAATTGTCAGGAACTTGTACAAGATTTTTCTTTTCTATCTACTTATTCGAAAATCTTCTAAAAAAGCCTACCTTTCAGTAGACTTAGTTTGATTCTATTCTAATGGGCACTCTGCCAAAATTCTGGTCTGCTATACTTGGGTGTCCTAGTTGGTAAATCTGGTCTGCCTTTTGAGTCATAGCATCCCAAGGTTCTTTGCCAATTCGACTGACTAGATGGACCTGCCCTTTCAGAGACTTGAGGTGTTGTCTGCCTTTTTCAGTAAAGCCAAGGACATGGATGCCTTCTGGCAAGTCGCTTTCTCTGGCCTGCACCAAAATATAGGTCAAGAGGCGTCTGACACGCGCCTTGGTGTAGCGCTTGGTCGCAACCGCCTCGACCAATTCGTCAACAGACTGGGCTGTTTTGATAGCTTCCTTGATACGCACAGCCATTTCTTGATTGACCTGATAGATGGTCGTTAGGTCTGGATTTGACAAGATTTGATAGCAGAGAAATGGAAAATAGTCATCCCAACTTACCTTACTGGCCTGCTCAAAGAGAGCAACAGAAGGCATAAAGCGTTCTAAGAAATCTTGGTCTGATTGATGCTGACGGAGAGCTGTTGCCGAGGCAAAGTCCACATCCTTATCCACAGAATGATAACCAGCTCCCTGACGCTGAATCGGATGCAACTTGATGTTCCGCCCAGCAAGCGCCTTAGCATAAGCTAGAGCAAGAACATGATTGGGCGTCTTGCCTGAAAAATCAAGGCCAGCAAATTCCTTCCACATGGCCTGGGTTTTCTGGGGATAGGAAAGGGAATCAGGCAGATTTTCCACAAATTTCTCCATCTCAGTACCTTGCTCTGTGTATAAGTCAGCAACTTTCTGATAATCCAGAACTTCCTCTGTTCCGAAAGCGAGGGTATCAATGCCCAAGCGAGCCAAGATATCCACAGCTCCTTGACCGAAGAAATCTGCCGCCTGAACACTGACTAAAAAGGACAATTCCACTACCAGATCCGCTCCATTTTCCAGCGCCATCTGAGCCCGTGTCCACTTGTCTACGATAGCAGGCTCTCCACGCTGCATGAAATTCCCAGACATGGCAACGATTTTCAGTCCCTTCGCCTGCTCAAGCAAGTATTTGTGCCCATTATGGAAAGGATTGAACTCCGCGATAATACCTGTGATGGTCATGATGTTCTCCTACTTCTGCGCGACAAAAAACCAACGGGTAGTGGTTTCTGTTGGTTCCTTGTCCTCAAAGTCCGCATAGAGTTTGAAGGACTTGAAACCAGCCTGTTCCAGCAAAATATCATAGGTCAAGACCTCATAGGTCCGCTCCTCATGTACCTCATCGTGGCGACTAAAGGAACCGTCCGCTTCCTTGACAAAGAAAGTCAACTCATGCACGATGGAGTGAGGAGCTTCGTCCTCATAGGTGTCCCAAAGCATGGCAAAATCTTCCGCATTTTCATGGTAGGAATAGCCAGGGAATACTTCATCTGTCTGGTAAGTTGAATGCACATCAAAGATGAATACTCCGTCTTCATTGAGGGCATTATACACTTCCTTAAAGACGTCTCCTACCTCTACCTCATCCTGCATGTAGCAGATAGAGTCAGAGTAACAAGTGACAAAATCATATTGACCTGCCTTGGATAAATCCAGCATATTGCCTTCAATAAAATCAATCTTTTGCTTGGCTGATGTTGCTCTCTTTTCAGCAATCTTCAGCATATCTGCGCTCAAGTCAAGCCCCGTCACATCAAAGCCAGCTTGAGAAAAGCGGACAGACTGGATGCCTGTCCCACAAGCCAATTCCAAAAGCTTCTTTCTCTCCTTAGTCTTTGGCAAATGTCGCAAAGAAAAATCCGTCCATTTATCGTATAAACTATCATCCATCACAGCATCGTAAACAGCTGCGAAGGTCTCATAAGTCGCCATAATTAAGATACAAAGAGCGTTAAAAGCTAAGAGGAAATAGGAAACTTTCTGCTGTATCGTCAGATACAAAGGAAGTTACTCTTTTTCTCGCAGCTTGAGTTCGTGTTCAGTTTCAACATCAACCAAACACGGCGCCCTTTACCTTTCTATCAATTTTCTTCTAAAATAAGCAAAGAAACCCAGTTGACTGCAACTGAGTTCATCTACTAGGCCAAGGCTTCAGAAATATCTACAGACTCCGCCTCATGCCACAGTTTTTCTAGGTTATAGTGGGCACGCATTTCTTCTGAGAAGATATGCACAACGACACCACCGAGGTCTAGCAAAACCCAGCCTCCAGCTGCATCGCCTTCGACATGGCTGCCTTTAACACCAGCTTCGGCTACTTTTTCACGGATATTGTCAGCGATAGCATCCAACTGGCGGCTATTCATTGAGCTCGTGATGACAAAGTAGTCCGTCACGCTGGTCAAATCTTGTACATCAAGTGCGAGGATATCCTCCGCACGTTTCTCATCAGCCGCTTTCACGACTAGTTCTAGTAATTCTTTTTCGTTCATTTAGTCCTCTTTCAAATAGTGCACAAAGGCGTTATAGGTTTCAAGGGTTTGGGGATAGATGGGTAATCCCTGATGAGCTAGATGCTCCACGGTACGAGCTGTTTCGTAGGCCACTGCCTTATTGAGCGATAGCTCAGCAATTTCACGCGCCACATCCACACCTGGAAAGGCGCGGTTATGCTCGATATAATCTGCGACGTAGACAACCTTGTCTAGGTCTGTCATCTGACCAGCACCGACTGTATGGATTTCAATAGCTCGCAGGATTTCAGGGTTTTGCAAGTTCAAATCTTCCTTGATTTTGTATATACCAACCATGCCATGCCAGACATTATTGCCCCAGTTTTTAAGGTCAGGGTTTAGCTGATAACGGTCAATCAAGTCTAGAAATTCCTGATCTGACAACATTTTAGCATAGTCGTGGAGAAGTCCTGCTAGACCTGCTTTCTCACTATCCACACCAAAGCGCTGAGCCAGTTCTATGGCCGCACGCTCTACACCCAGACAATGGGTCAAACGTTTTTCTGGCAGAAGCTCTGCCATTTTTCCCAACAAAGCATCGCGAGAACAGTTGATATAGTCTTGATAGGCCATCAGTAGAACCCCTCCTTCTCGATGTAGTCTAGCACTGGCTGAGGTAGGAGAAAGTTGGGTTTCCGACCTTGGGCAAGGAAGTCACGCACCATGCTGGATGAGATATCCATGAGAGGCACATCCACCCAGATAACTGGATAGGAAGTCCCTGCCTTGTAGCGCGGACGCTGAACCCCTACAAACTGAACCATGTCAACCAGTTCATCAATCCGATACCACTTGGGCAGATAGTCCACCATATCAGCTCCGATAATGAAGTAATAATCCGTATGTGGATGTTGCTCTGTCAAAATCTTCATAGTGTCGTAGGTATAAGAAATGCCCTTGCGCTCTAACTCGATGGTTTCAATGGCTAGTCCTTCGATCCCCTCAATCGCCAATTCAAGCATCTTGAGCCGATGGTGCTCGGGGATGGTTTCCTTTTTATCTACATGAGGTGGTTGGTATTCGGGCATGAGCAGGACCTGGTCCAGTCCCAACTGTTGTCGTACTTGGTCCGCCACAACAAGATGTGCATTGTGAACGGGGTTAAAATTTCCCCCTAAAATCCCGACTTGTTTGCGTTTTTTCTCCTTGATTTCTGGCTCCAACT
>CAUVSV010000048.1:0-9685 GCA_963554735.1 Streptococcus oralis | reverse complement strand
GTGAGTTGACTAAGAAATTGACTGTGAAAGCAGCTAAATTCTCTAAATCAGCTGAGGAAGCTATCACTGCTAAAGGTGGTTCTGTAGAAGTCATCTAAGAGAGGTGACCCATGTTTTTTAAATTACTAAAAGAAGCGCTCAAGGTTAAACAAGTTCGATCAAAAATTCTCTTTACGATTTTTATCATTCTTGTTTTCCGCATTGGGACAAGTATCACTGTTCCAGGTGTGAATGCAAAAAGTTTAGAAGCTCTCAGTGGTTTATCTTTCTTGAACATGCTTAGTCTTGTTTCAGGGAATGCCATGAAGAACTTCTCCGTTTTTGCACTCGGAGTAAGTCCATATATCACTGCTTCAATCGTTGTTCAATTGCTACAAATGGATATTTTACCGAAGTTTGTAGAATGGGGCAAACAAGGGGAAGTAGGACGGAGAAAACTAAACCAGGCTACTCGTTACATTGCACTTGTGCTTGCATTTGTTCAATCTATCGGGATTACAGCAGGATTTAATACTCTATCTGGGGCGAAATTATTAACGACAGCTTTAACTCCACAAGTCTTTGTTACCATTGGTATTATCCTCACAGCAGGTAGTATGATTGTAACTTGGCTCGGGGAACAAATTACAGATAAGGGATACGGAAATGGTGTTTCTATGATCATCTTTGCAGGTATTGTTGCTTCAATTCCTGAGATGATTAAAGGCATCTATGTTGACTACTTCGTCAATATTCCAAGTAGCCGTTTGACTTCATCTATTATCTTTGTCGTTATTTTGATTATCGCTGTCTTGTTGATTGTATACTTTACAACCTTTGTTCAACAGGCAGAATATAAAATTCCAATCCAATATACAAAAGTTGCTCAAGGAGCCCCATCAAGCTCATACCTTCCATTGAAGGTAAACCCAGCGGGGGTTATCCCAGTTATCTTTGCAAGTTCCATCACAGCAGCACCTGCAGCCATTCTTCAATTTTTGAGTGCTACAGGTCATGATTGGGCTTGGGTACGTACAGCACAGGAAATGTTATCTACAACATCTCCGACTGGTGTTGCTATGTATGCCTTGCTAATCATTCTCTTTACGTTCTTCTATACATTTGTACAGATCAATCCAGAGAAAGCAGCAGAAAACTTGCAAAAGAGTGGAGCCTACATTCATGGTGTCCGTCCTGGTAAGGGAACTGAAGAATTCATGTCGAAACTTCTTCGTCGCCTTGCGACTGTCGGATCGATCTTCCTAGGTGTGATTTCTATCTTGCCGATTGTGGCAAAAGATGTCTTTGGTCTTTCAGAAGCTGTTGCTTTTGGGGGAACTAGTCTTTTGATCATTATCTCAACCGGTATTGAAGGAATCAAACAGCTAGAAGGTTACCTATTGAAACGTAAGTATGTTGGTTTCATGGACAAAACAGAATAAAAGCAAAATTACTTTTGCTTAGAGAGTGGAGTATGAAGGTCTATCTATTAGAGAGATTTTCGTCTCCCCTCTTCTATTTTGTTTTTAAATAGGGGTTGAAAGAGATTTCTGCTTCTATTTAAATACAAAATAAGGAGATCCTATCATGAATCTTTTGATTATGGGCTTACCTGGAGCAGGTAAGGGAACGCAAGCAGCTAAAATTGTGGAGCAATTCCACGTGGCACACATTTCAACTGGAGATATGTTCCGTGCTGCTATGGCAAATCAAACTGAAATGGGTGTACTTGCAAAGTCATACATCGACAAAGGTGAGTTGGTTCCAGATGAAGTTACAAATGGAATCGTTAAAGAACGCCTTTCACAGGACGACATCAAGGAAACAGGTTTCTTGTTGGATGGTTACCCACGTACGATTGAACAAGCTCATGCCTTGGACAAAACATTGGCGGAACTCGGTATCGAACTAGAAGGTGTGATCAATATCGAAGTGAACCCAGATTGTCTCTTGGAACGTTTGAGTGGCCGTATCATCCACCGCGAAACAGGTGAAACCTTTCACAAAGTTTTCAACCCACCCGTTGACTATAAAGAGGAAGATTATTACCAACGTGAGGATGACAAACCTGAGACAGTGAAGCGTCGTTTGGATGTGAATATCGCCCAAGGTGAACCAATCATTGCTCACTACCGTGCCAAAGGTTTGGTCCACGATATCGAAGGAAATCAAGATATCAATGATGTGTTCAAAGATATCGAAAAAGTATTGACAAATTTGAAATAAAGCGTTTTTCACACTTGCAAAAAATCGCTACAAATGTTATACTGAGATAGTCTGACTTATAATTGTTGTCTCTGTTTTCAGAGGCATCGAATCGAAATTTATGGAGGTGCTTTTGCGTGGCAAAAGACGATGTGATTGAAGTTGAAGGCAAAGTAGTCGATACAATGCCTAACGCAATGTTTACGGTTGAACTTGAAAATGGACATCAGATTTTAGCAACAGTTTCTGGTAAAATTCGTAAAAACTATATTCGTATTTTAGCGGGAGATCGTGTTACTGTCGAGATGAGTCCATATGACTTAACACGTGGACGTATCACTTACCGCTTTAAATAATCGAAAAACTTGGAGGGATAAGAAATGAAAGTAAGACCATCGGTCAAACCAATTTGCGAATACTGTAAAGTAATTCGTCGTAATGGTCGTGTTATGGTAATTTGCCCAGCAAATCCAAAACACAAACAACGTCAAGGATAAGATAGAAAGGAGAAAACATGGCTCGTATTGCTGGAGTTGACATTCCAAATGACAAACGCGTAGTAATCTCATTGACTTACGTTTATGGTATCGGACTTGCAACATCTAAGAAAATTTTGGCTGCTGCTGGAATCTCAGAAGATGTTCGTGTACGTGACCTTACATCAGATCAAGAAGATGCTATCCGTCGTGAAGTGGATGCAATCAAAGTTGAAGGTGACCTTCGTCGTGAAGTAAACTTGAACATCAAACGTTTGATGGAAATCGGTTCTTACCGTGGTATTCGTCACCGTCGTGGACTTCCTGTCCGTGGACAAAACACTAAAAACAACGCTCGCACTCGTAAAGGTAAAGCTGTTGCGATTGCTGGTAAGAAAAAATAATATAGGAGGTAAAAGTCTTGGCTAAACCAACACGTAAACGTCGTGTGAAAAAGAATATCGAATCTGGTATTGCTCATATTCACGCTACATTTAATAACACTATTGTTATGATTACTGATGTGCATGGTAATGCAATTGCTTGGTCATCAGCTGGAGCTCTTGGTTTCAAAGGTTCTCGTAAATCTACACCATTCGCTGCTCAAATGGCTTCAGAAGCTGCTGCTAAATCTGCACAAGAACACGGTCTTAAATCAGTTGAAGTTACTGTAAAAGGTCCAGGTTCTGGTCGTGAGTCAGCTATTCGTGCGCTTGCTGCCGCTGGTCTTGAAGTAACAGCAATTCGTGATGTGACTCCAGTGCCACACAATGGTGCTCGTCCTCCAAAACGTCGCCGTGTATAATCATCGCATTACACTGCTTTTCGTTTAAGAGGGAGTAACTAAATGATTGAGTTTGAAAAACCAAATATAACAAAAATTGATGAAAATAAAGATTATGGCAAGTTTGTAATCGAACCACTTGAACGTGGCTACGGTACAACTCTTGGTAACTCTCTTCGTCGTGTACTACTAGCTTCTCTACCAGGGGCAGCAGTGACATCTATCAACATTGAAGGTGTCTTGCATGAGTTCGACACAGTTCCAGGTGTTCGTGAAGACGTGATGCAAATCATTCTGAACATTAAAGGGATTGCAGTGAAATCATACGTTGAAGACGAAAAAATCATTGAACTTGACGTTGAAGGTCCTGCTGAAATTACAGCTGGAGACATTTTGACTGACAGTGATATTGAGATTGTAAATCCAGATCATTATCTCTTTACAATCGGTGAAGGTTCTTCTCTAAAAGCGACAATGACTGTTAACAGTGGTCGTGGATATGTACCTGCTGATGAAAACAAAAAAGATAATGCACCAGTTGGAACACTTGCTGTAGATTCTATTTATACACCAGTTACAAAAGTCAACTATCAAGTAGAGCCTGCTCGTGTAGGTAGCAATGATGGATTTGACAAATTAACCCTTGAAATCTTGACTAATGGAACAATTATTCCAGAAGATGCTTTAGGGCTTTCAGCACGTATCTTGACAGAACATCTTGATTTGTTTACAAATCTTACTGAGATTGCTAAGTCAACTGAAGTGATGAAAGAAGCTGATACTGAATCTGACGATCGTATTTTGGATCGGACGATTGAGGAACTGGACTTGTCTGTGCGTTCATACAACTGTTTGAAACGTGCCGGTATCAATACTGTGCATGATTTGACAGAAAAATCTGAAGCAGAGATGATGAAAGTACGAAATCTTGGACGCAAGAGTTTGGAAGAAGTGAAACTCAAACTCATTGATTTGGGTCTTGGATTAAAAGATAAATAAAGGAGGAATACATGGCTTACCGTAAACTAGGACGCACTAGCTCACAACGTAAAGCAATGCTTCGCGATTTGACAACTGACCTTTTGATCAACGAATCAATCGTGACAACTGAAGCTCGTGCTAAAGAAATCCGTAAAACTGTTGAAAAAATGATTACTCTAGGTAAACGTGGTGATTTGCATGCACGTCGTCAAGCAGCTGCTTTCGTACGTAATGAAATCGCATCTGAAAACTATGATGAAGCAACTGATAAGTACACTTCTACTACAGCACTTCAAAAATTGTTCTCAGAAATCGCACCTCGTTATGCTGAACGTAACGGTGGATACACTCGTATCCTTAAAACTGAACCACGTCGTGGTGATGCTGCGCCAATGGCGATCATCGAATTAGTATAAAATCATCAATTTTGTTGAGTGTTATGATGATGGAGTCTTGTGCTCTTAGTCTAGCTCTGGTCTACCGCTGGGACTTCGGTCCTAGCGGGAACACTCATCATCATTTGATAGGGTAGACGCTTGTTTACGAAATTGTTTTTTTGTTTAAGAACAACTTCGTAAGCAGGCGTTTTTTAGTATTTTTTTCGGAAATATGCTATACTAAGGAAAAAGAAAATCAAAAACGTTCAGGTTTTCTAATAATCGTAGAAATGGGGTATAAGAATGAAGGCTATTATTACAGTGGTTGGTAAGGATAAGGCTGGGATCGTTGCAGGCGTGTCTACTAAGATTGCAGAGTTGGGTTTGAATATTGACGATATTTCCCAGACGGTGTTGGATGAATACTTTACCATGATGGCGGTCGTTTCTAGTGATGAAAAACAGGATTTCACTTATCTGCGAAATGAGTTTGAAACGTTCGGTCAGACCTTGAATGTTAAAATCAATATTCAAAGTGCAGCGATTTTTGATGCTATGTACAATATCTAGGAGGTGGCTATGGATATTAGACAAGTTACGGAAACCATTGCCATGATCGAGGAGCAAAACTTCGATATCAGAACCATCACCATGGGGATTTCTCTTTTGGACTGTATTGATCCGGATATCGAACGTGCTGCTGAAAAGATTTACCAAAAAATCACCACTAAAGCTGCGAATCTAGTGGCTGTGGGAGATGAAATTGCTGCAGAACTTGGGATTCCTATTGTCAATAAACGAGTATCGGTGACTCCGATTTCCTTGATTGGAGCAGCGACAGATGCAACGGACTATGTCGTTTTGGCAAAGGCTCTTGACAAGGCTGCCAAGGAGATTGGCGTTGACTTTATCGGAGGTTTTTCGGCCTTGGTACAAAAAGGCTACCAAAAAGGAGATGAGATTCTTATCAATTCTATCCCCCGTGCTCTAGCTGAGACAGACAAGGTCTGTTCGTCTGTCAATATTGGTTCAACCAAGTCAGGTATCAACATGACTGCAGTTGCAGATATGGGACGTATCATCAAGGAAACAGCGAACTTATCAGATATGGGAGCTGCCAAATTAGTCGTATTTGCTAACGCTGTTGAGGACAATCCTTTTATGGCGGGGGCTTTCCACGGTGTTGGTGAAGCAGATGTTATCATTAATGTTGGAGTTTCGGGCCCTGGTGTTGTCAAGCGTGCCTTGGAAAAAGTTCGTGGACAGAGCTTTGATGTAGTAGCGGAAACAGTCAAGAAAACGGCATTCAAGATTACTCGTATCGGTCAGCTAGTTGGGCAAATGGCGAGTGAACGCCTTGGTGTTGACTTTGGAATTGTCGACCTAAGTCTGGCGCCTACTCCTGCGGTTGGTGATTCTGTGGCTCGTGTCCTTGAGGAAATGGGCCTAGAAACAGTTGGTACGCATGGGACGACGGCTGCCCTCGCTCTTTTGAATGACCAAGTTAAGAAGGGCGGAGTGATGGCTTGTAACCAAGTCGGTGGCTTGTCAGGTGCTTTTATCCCTGTTTCTGAAGATGAGGGGATGATTGCTGCAGTGCAAAATGGCTCTCTGAATTTAGAGAAACTAGAAGCTATGACGGCTATCTGTTCTGTTGGGCTGGATATGATTGCCATTCCGGAAGATACGCCTGCTGAAACCATTGCGGCTATGATTGCGGATGAGGCGGCAATCGGTGTCATTAATATGAAAACAACAGCTGTCCGTATTATTCCAAAGGGCAAAGAAGGCGATATGATTGAGTTTGGCGGCTTGCTAGGAACAGCTCCAGTGATGAAGGTTAACGGGGCTTCGTCTGTCGATTTCATCTCTCGAGGTGGGCAAATTCCAGCTCCAATCCATAGTTTTAAAAATTAATAAAAGAGAGAGGATTTAAGTTGAGTTTAAGGATGACTGTGTATACTATAATCATTAAATAAAGACCTCCTAACTTTATTTAATAGAAATCCTAAACTTTTTCATAATAATCTCCTAGGGAAGCTACCATGAGGGTAGCTTTTCTTTTGGATAATTTACAAATGTTGGCTTTGCTTTTGAAAGCCGAATATTTCTTTGATCCATGATATAATAGAAGAAAATGGAGGATAGAAAATGTCTAAAGTAAGATTGTACTTGGTCCGTCATGGGAAAACGATGTTTAACACGATTGGACGTGCTCAAGGATGGAGTGATACACCTCTGACTGCAGAAGGTGAGTTGGGAATCCATGAACTGGGAATTGGCTTGAGAGAGTCTGGTTTGCAATTTGACCGAGCTTATTCCAGTGATTCAGGTCGAACTATTCAAACTATGGGAATTATCCTAGAAGAACTTGCCCTGCAGGGAAAAATCCCTTACCGCATGGACAAGCGAATCCGTGAGTGGTGTTTTGGTAGTTTTGATGGGGCCTATGATGGAGACCTCTTTATGGGGGTTATTCCTCGTGTTTTCAAGGTGGATCATGTTCATCAGTTGTCCTATGCGGAGCTAGCTGAAGGTCTAGTTGAGGTTGATACTGCAGGCTGGGCTGAAGGTTGGGAAAAACTTAGTGGTCGAATCAAGGAAGGCTTTGAGTCGATTGCCAAAGAAATGGAAGAACAAGGTGGGGGCAATGCCCTTGTTGTCAGCCACGGGATGACCATTGGTACGATGGTTTATCTCATCAATGGCATGCATCCGCATGGTCTAGATAATGGTAGTGTGACAATCCTTGAATATGAAGACGGCCAGTTTACTGTTGAAATCGTCGGTGACCGTCGTTATCGGGAGCTAGGACAGCAGAAGATGAAAGAAAATAAGCATTGATCAAGATAGCTCCGTATAGGAGCTATTTTTATTTAGCTTAGCAAGAGTGTTTTCAGAGCCAATCTTTCTTAACAATGGAGGGAAAAGATTCTTTCTCGTCTTTCAAATTCCCTCAAAAATGGTATAATAGTAACATCACAAAATTGGAGAGAGACCATGAGTTTTTACAATCATAAAGAAATTGAGCCCAAGTGGCAAGGCTATTGGGCCCAACATCATACATTTAAGACAGGAACAGATGCATCAAAACCGAAGTTCTATGCTCTGGACATGTTTCCATATCCTTCAGGAGCTGGATTGCACGTAGGACACCCAGAAGGTTACACAGCAACGGACATTCTCAGCCGTTACAAACGTGCGCAAGGCTACAATGTCCTTCACCCAATGGGTTGGGATGCCTTTGGTTTGCCTGCAGAGCAATACGCTATGGATACAGGGAATGACCCGGCAGAATTTACAGCGGAAAACATTGCCAACTTCAAACGTCAAATCAATGCGCTTGGATTCTCTTACGACTGGGATCGTGAAGTCAACACAACAGATCCAAACTACTACAAATGGACTCAGTGGATCTTCACCAAGCTTTACGAAAAGGGCTTGGCCTATGAAGCGGAAGTGCCAGTAAACTGGGTTGAAGAGTTGGGAACAGCCATCGCTAACGAAGAAGTGCTTCCTGACGGAACCTCTGAGCGTGGAGGCTATCCCGTTGTCCGCAAACCGATGCGCCAATGGATGCTTAAAATCACGGCCTATGCAGAGCGCTTGCTTAATGACTTGGATGAGTTGGATTGGCCAGAGTCTATCAAGGATATGCAACGCAACTGGATTGGCAAATCCACTGGTGCCAATGTAACTTTCAAAGTGAAAGGGACTGACAAGGAATTCACCGTCTTTACTACTCGTCCTGATACCCTTTTCGGTGCGACCTTCACAGTCTTGGCTCCTGAGCATGAACTAGTAGGTGCCATCACAAGCCCAGAGCAAGCTGAGGCAGTAGCTGACTACAAATACCAAGCTAGTCTCAAGTCTGACTTGGCTCGTACCGATCTTGCCAAGGAAAAAACAGGGGTTTGGACGGGCGCTTATGCCATCAACCCTGTCAATGGCAAGGAAATTCCAATCTGGATTGCCGACTATGTTCTTGCTAGCTACGGTACAGGTGCCGTTATGGCTGTTCCTGCCCATGACCAACGTGACTGGGAATTTGCCAAACAATTTGACCTTCCAATCGTAGAAGTGCTAGAAGGTGGAAATGTAGCAGAAGCTGCCTATACTGAAGATGGTCTTCATGTCAATTCAGACTTCCTAGATGGCCTTAACAAAGAAGAAGCGATTGCTAAGATTGTGGCTTGGTTGGAAGAAAAAGGCTGTGGTCAGGAGAAGGTGACCTACCGTCTCCGCGACTGGCTCTTTAGCCGTCAACGTTACTGGGGCGAGCCAATTCCAATCATTCATTGGGAAGATGGGACTTCAACAGCTGTTCCTGAAAATGAATTGCCACTTGTCTTGCCAGTAACCAAGGACATCCGTCCTTCTGGTACCGGGGAGAGTCCATTGGCTAACTTGACTGACTGGTTGGAAGTGACGCGTGAAGATGGTGTTAAAGGTCGTCGTGAAACCAACACCATGCCACAATGGGCTGGTTCAAGCTGGTACTACCTCCGCTATATTGACCCACACAATACTGAGAAATTGGCTGACGAGGATCTCCTCAAACAATGGTTGCCAGTAGATATCTACGTGGGTGGTGCGGAGCACGCTGTACTTCACTTGCTTTACGCTCGTTTCTGGCACAAATTCCTCTATGACCTCGGTGTTGTTCCGACAAAAGAGCCATTCCAAAAACTCTTTAACCAAGGAATGATTTTGGGAACAAGCTATCGTGACCACCGTGGAGCTCTTGTAGCGACTGATAAGGTTGAAAAACGTGACGGTTCTTTCTTCCATGTGGAAACAGGAGAAGAGTTGGAGCAAGCACCAGCCAAGATGTCTAAATCGCTCAAGAACGTTGTCAACCCAGACGATGTGGTGGAACAATA
>CAUVSV010000047.1:0-9928 GCA_963554735.1 Streptococcus oralis | reverse complement strand
GAACGCCGGAAGTAGTTGGGGGTTGCCCCCTGTGAGATATGGAAGTCGCTTAGCTTTTATCCGCCATAGCTCAGTTGGTAGTAGCGCATGACTGTTAATCATGATGTCGTAGGTTCGAGTCCTACTGGCGGAGTATAAATCGAAACGTTCAACTGAGCGTTTTTTTATTTATAAATATAATGGACTGTTGAAATTTCAAATTTTAATTTTTAAATCTGTAATTACCTCTTTATTTTATTTTTAGTTCGTTTAGCTTTAAATTCTTCTTTTATAGGATTTGAAGCTTTTTTAGTTCCTTTTTTTGTTAGACTAGTGTTACTAATAAGAAAGGGAATTTTTATATGCTTCAGAAATTTTATGATCGAGCATTCGTCTTTTTGAAACTAGTTGAACAAGAATATGTCTCTTTAGGGCAGAGTTGTTCAGAGTGGGAATCACTTCATCTTCGTTTTTTACTATATTACTTAATCCGATTTAAAATAAAAAGTGATAGGGACTTTTCACTATATCACTTTAAAACAGCTTATCGTCTATATCTAGATAAATTCCTGCAAGGTGGTACAACTATTATCCAATAGGAAGCATCCATATCATAATTACGAACGATAGTTATAGATGTATTTTAAAAAATATAGAATTAGCTTATAATCAAAGGCTTCTGTATTTAGAAATGAAAGAATTTCCAAATCTTTTCTACTGTTTCTTCTTGATAAAATAGTGTTTTTTTCTTATAATAAATTGTAAGATATAATTGCGGGTGAAATTCCTGCCATGTATATGAGAAAGGACGAGCTCCTAGTAGCTCAGACGAATTTTATTATGACTTCAGTTGTTGTTGTAGGTACCCAGTGGGGTGATGAAGGTAAAGGGAAAATTACAGATTTTCTTTCAGCCAATGCAGAGGTAATTGCTCGTTATCAAGGTGGTGATAATGCTGGTCACACGATTGTGATTGATGGTAAGAAATTTAAGTTGCACTTGATTCCATCTGGAATTTTCTTTCCTGAAAAAATCTCTGTTATTGGGAATGGGATGGTTGTAAACCCTAAATCTCTAGTAAAAGAGTTGACTTATCTTCATGAAGAAGGTGTGACAACTGATAACTTGCGTATTTCTGATCGTGCGCATGTTATTTTGCCTTATCACATTGAGTTGGATCGCTTGCAGGAAGAAGCTAAGGGAGACAATAAGATTGGTACTACAATCAAGGGAATCGGTCCAGCATATATGGACAAGGCTGCTCGTGTTGGAATTCGTATTGCGGATCTTTTGGATAAGGATATTTTCCGTGAACGTTTGGAACATAATCTTGCGGAAAAGAATCGTTTGTTTGAAAAATTATATGATAGCACCCCTATTTCAGTTGACGATATTTTTGAAGAATACTATGAGTATGGTCAACAAATCAAGCAATACGTGACAGATACATCTGTTATCTTGAATGATGCGCTTGATAATGGCAAACGTGTGCTGTTTGAAGGTGCGCAAGGTGTTATGCTAGATATCGACCAAGGTACGTATCCATTTGTTACGTCATCAAACCCTGTCGCTGGTGGTGTGACGATTGGGTCTGGTGTTGGCCCAAGTAAGATTGACAAGGTTGTAGGTGTCTGTAAAGCCTACACAAGTCGTGTAGGAGACGGACCTTTCCCAACTGAATTATTTGATGAAGTGGGAGATCGCATTCGCGAAGTAGGTCATGAATATGGTACAACAACTGGTCGTCCACGTCGTGTGGGTTGGTTTGACTCAGTTGTGATGCGTCACAGCCGCCGTGTATCTGGGATTACCAATCTTTCATTGAACTCTATAGATGTTTTGAGTGGTTTGGATACTGTGAAAATCTGTGTGGCCTATGATCTTGATGGTCAACGTATTGATTACTATCCTGCTAGTCTTGAGCAGTTGAAACGTTGCAAGCCAATTTACGAAGAGTTACCAGGTTGGTCAGAAGACATCACTGGAGTCCGTAATTTAGAAGACCTTCCTGAGAATGCACGTAACTATGTTCGTCGTGTAAGCGAGTTGGTTGGTGTTCGTATCTCAACTTTCTCAGTAGGTCCCGGTCGTGAACAAACTAATATTTTAGAAAGTGTTTGGTCATAGGAGATTTTTAAGATTAGTTTAAGACAGGTTAGGTATACTATATACAGTTACAAGAAGACCTCCTAACTTGTTGTAACAAATATCCTAAACTTTTCTTTTTCATAATAATCTCCCTATTAAGTCACCGCATTCGGTGGCTTTTTTTGTGTTGAGAATCATGATATAATAATAAAATCGACAAGTAGGAAAAGAGAAGAACGATGAATTATACAGTTGAAGAAAAAGAAGCCTTTATGAGAGAGGCTTTGAGAGAGGCTGAGATTGCCTTAGAACACGATGAAATTCCAATTGGTTGTGTGATTGTCAAGGATGGAGAAATCATTGGTAGGGGGCATAATGCGCGCGAGGAGTTGCAACGGGCGGTCATGCATGCAGAAATCATGGCTATAGAGAATGCGAATGTGAGTGAAGAGAGTTGGCGCCTGCTGGATTGCACGCTTTTTGTGACCATTGAGCCTTGTGTCATGTGTAGCGGGGCTATTGGGCTTGCCCGTATTCCAAACGTAGTTTACGGGGCTAAAAACCAGAAATTTGGTGCAGCTGGGAGCTTGTACGATATTTTGACAGATGAGCGTCTCAATCATCGTGTAGAGGTAGAAACGGGAATTTTGGAAGATGACTGTGCAGCGATTATACAGGACTTTTTCCGAAATCGACGGAAAAAATAATTTCTCTTTAAAAACAGAGGGGAATGTGGTATAATGAATAGTGGAGCAACAGTTCTGCGTGAAGCGGGTCAGGGGAGGAATCCAGCAGCCCTAAGCGATGTGAATTGTGTGCTCTTTTTTCGTGCTTTTTTCGAATAAATAAGATAAAATAGCCTAGAATAAATGATTATAGAAAAGAGAAAAATATGAAAATTCGTGGTTTTGAATTGGTTTCGAGTTTTACAGACGAAAATTTATTGCCGAAACGAGAGACAGCTCACGCGGCTGGTTATGATTTAAAGGTTGCGGTGCGTACGGTTATTGCTCCAGGAGAGATTGTTCTCGTCCCAACGGGTGTTAAGGCTTATATGCAGCCGACTGAAGTGCTCTATCTTTATGACCGTTCATCAAATCCTCGTAAGAAAGGTCTGGTCTTGATCAACTCTGTTGGCGTTATTGATGGAGACTATTATGGTAATCCGGGAAATGAAGGCCATATCTTTGCTCAGATGAAAAATATTACCGATCAGGAAGTTGTTCTTGAAGTTGGAGAACGTGTAGTTCAGGCTGTCTTTGCTCCATTTTTAATTGCAGATGGAGATGAGGCAGACGGAGTTCGTACTGGTGGATTTGGATCGACTGGGCACTAAGATGAAGATTATTTTTGTACGTCACGGGGAGCCAGATTATCGTGAGTTAGAGGAGCGTTCTTATATGGGATTTGGGATAGATTTGGCCCCCTTGTCTGAGAAGGGACGACAGCAAGCCCAGGAATTGAGCACCAATCCTTTACTCCCTTCAGCAGAAATAATCATATCTTCTGCAGTCACAAGAGCTTTAGAAACGGCTTTTTATGTGATTTATGCTACGGGTCTTCCTTTAAGAGTAGAGCCTTTATTACATGAATGGAAGGTCTATGAAAGTGGCACAGATAATTTTGAAAAAGCTCGTACTATGTTTCTAGAAAATAAGGGGGAGTTACTTCCTAATAGTCCTATTCAATATGAGACAGCTGAAGAGATGAAGTCTCGTTTTCTAGAATGTATGTCTAAGTATCGAGAACATCAGACTGTGGTAGTTGTTGCTCATCGAATGATCATGCGCCAGTTTGTGCCAAATGAGAAGATTGATTTTTGTCAAGTGATTGAGTGTGAGTTAGAGATATAGAAAGAAGTACAATGAAATGAGCTATAAAGATTTTCAAGCTTTTACCGCCGAGAATTGTCGAGGGTATAAGAAGATTTTTGAGATTAGTATTGGAGGTTTTCTTTACTTAGCTTTTCTTCCGGGAGCCTATTATAAAATTCTTTGCGTTTCTTCAGAATATATGTCAATTATTGACAGTGAAAATGGTCAGGTAACTCCTATAGATGGGGATTATGATGAGACGGAATTAATAGCCATGTATGAGGGTTGTGATTCTCCCATTTCTATTGCGGGACAATATGGTGGAAGTCTCCCTTTGGACAATGGGGAAAATATCCGAGTGACAATGGGAAAAGATCAATCTGGGAAGTATCCGATTTTAACCATTTTTTGGGAAAAGGATAAAGAAACTAGGGTACAAATTTATAAAGGTTATTTACCGTATATTTTTGGTTTTAGTCCGGATGGAGAGTATTATGCTTATGCAGATGATGGTGGATTGACTGTCTTAAAGAAAGATAGTTGATAACGCGAAAAATAAGAAATTTTAAAATGAGAGGATTAGAATCATCGCAAAGAAAAAAGCGACATTTGTGTGTCAAAATTGTGAATATAATTCACCTAAATATCTAGGACGCTGTCCAAACTGTGGGTCTTGGTCTTCTTTTGTAGAAGAAATCGAGGTTGCAGAGGTCAAGAATGCGCGTGTGTCCTTGACAGGTGAGAAAACCAAACCCATGAAACTGGCTGAAGTAACTTCCATCAATGTCAATCGAACTAAGACTGAGATGGAGGAATTCAACCGTGTGCTTGGTGGAGGTGTGGTACCAGGGAGCCTCGTCCTTATCGGTGGGGATCCAGGAATCGGGAAATCAACCCTTCTCCTGCAAGTTTCAACCCAGCTGTCTCAAGTGGGGACTGTTCTCTATGTCAGTGGGGAGGAGTCTGCCCAGCAGATTAAGTTACGAGCAGAGCGCTTGGGGGATATTGATAGTGAGTTTTATCTCTATGCAGAGACCAATATGCAGAGCGTTCGATCTGAGGTGGAGCGCATTCAACCTGACTTTCTCATCATCGACTCTATCCAGACGATTATGTCTCCTGAGATTTCAGGGGTGCAGGGGTCTGTGTCTCAGGTGCGTGAGGTAACGGCTGAACTCATGCAGTTGGCGAAGACTAATAACATTGCTATCTTTATCGTAGGACATGTGACTAAGGAAGGAACCTTGGCAGGTCCGCGTATGTTGGAGCATATGGTGGATACGGTGCTTTACTTTGAAGGGGAGCGCCACCATACCTTCCGTATTTTGAGGGCAGTCAAAAACCGTTTTGGTTCCACTAATGAGATTGGCATCTTTGAGATGCAGTCGGGTGGATTGGTTGAGGTCCTCAATCCGAGTCAAGTTTTCCTAGAAGAGCGTTTGGACGGAGCGACTGGCTCGTCAATCGTTGTGACCATGGAAGGGACCCGTCCGATTTTGGCGGAGGTTCAGGCTTTGGTAACACCAACCATGTTTGGAAATGCTAAACGCACGACGACAGGTCTTGATTTCAATCGTGCGAGTCTGATTATGGCTGTTTTGGAAAAACGAGCAGGGCTTCTCTTGCAAAATCAGGATGCCTATCTCAAATCTGCTGGCGGTGTCAAATTGGATGAGCCTGCCATTGACTTAGCCGTTGCAGTGGCTATTGCCTCTAGTTACAAGGACAAGCCTACCAATCCTCAGGAATGTTTTGTGGGTGAACTGGGCTTGACTGGAGAGATTCGGCGCGTGAATCGTATCGAACAACGCATAAATGAAGCGGCAAAACTGGGCTTTACCAAGATTTATGTACCCAAGAATTCCTTGACAGGAATCACTCCACCTAAGGAAATTGAAGTCATTGGTGTGACAACGATTCAGGAAGTTTTGAAAAAGGTCTTTGCATAATCCGTGACAAATCCTCTTAAAAATGATAAGATAGGAGAAATATTTGATTGTCAAATTTTTGAGGAGGGAATCGTGTCGTATTTTGAACAGTTTATGCAAGCCAATCAGGCTTATGTTGCCCTACATGGGCAGTTAAATCTGCCACTTAAACCCAAAACCAGAGTAGCTATCGTGACCTGTATGGACTCACGTCTACACGTTGCGCAAGCTCTAGGTTTGGCCCTTGGGGATGCTCATATCTTGCGGAATGCGGGTGGTCGAGTAACTGAGGACATGATTCGTTCACTGGTGATTTCCCAGCAACAAATGGGGACAAGAGAAATCGTGGTGCTTCACCATACAGACTGTGGAGCTCAAACCTTTCAAAATGAAAGTTTTCATGAACATTTGAAACACGAGCTCGGAGTTGATGTGTCTGATCAAGATTTTTTACCATTCCAGGATGTTGAAGAGAGTGTGAGAGAGGATATGCAATTGCTTCGAGAATCTCCACTGATTCCTGATGATGTGGTTATTTCAGGTGCTGTCTATGATGTGGATACAGGAAGTATGAGAGAAGTATACTAACTTTGTCTCGAAAAAATCTCATCCTAGCATAAAATCGATTGTTAAAATGTAGGATTTTTAGTTTTAATATAGCTAATATAAAATAGTATAAAACAAGGGTATAAATGTTTGCTCTTGTTTTATTTTTGATTGAAAAATAAAGGAAAAAGCGCTACAATGGTAGATGGAAAATGTTGTGTAAAAACAAGTGATACATAAATACCGGAGGAAATCATGTCTTTTTCTGATTTAAAGCTGTTTGCCCTTTCTTCTAATAGAGAATTGGCAGAGCGTGTGGCGCAAGAAATTGGGATAGAGTTGGGGAAATCGACTGTTCGCCAATTTTCAGATGGGGAGATTCAAGTCAACATCGAAGAATCAATCCGTGGAAAACACGTCTTTATCCTACAATCAACTAGTTCACCTGTAAATGATAATTTACTTGAAATTTTGATTATGGTGGACGCATTGAAGCGTGCTAGTGCAGAATCTGTCAATGTTGTTATGCCTTACTATGGCTATGCACGTCAGGATAGAAAAGCGCGCGCGCGTGAGCCAATCACAGCAAAACTCGTTGCAAACATGCTAGAAGTTGCTGGGGTAGATCGTTTGTTGACGATTGATTTGCACGCTGCACAGATTCAGGGATTCTTTGATATTCCTGTAGATCACTTGATGGGTGCTCCATTGATTGCGGACTACTTTGAACGTCGTGGCATGGTTGGCTCTGACTACGTGGTTGTCAGCCCAGACCATGGTGGGGTGACTCGTGCTCGTAAATTGGCAGAGTTTTTGAAAACTCCGATTGCGATTATTGACAAACGCCGTAGTGTAGACAAGATGAATACCAGTGAAGTGATGAACATCATTGGTAAGGTAGAAGGTAAGACTTGTATCTTGATTGATGATATGATCGATACAGCTGGAACTATTTGTCATGCGGCAGATGCTCTTGCTGAAGCAGGTGCTGTTGAAGTTTACGCAAGCTGTACGCACCCAGTTCTTTCTGGGCCAGCTATGGACAATATCCAAAAATCAGCTATTAAGAAATTGGTTGTTTTGGATACTATCTACCTACCAGAAGAGCGTTTGATTGATAAGATTGAACAAATTTCGATAGCTCATCTTCTGGGCGATGCTATTATCCGTATTCACGAAAAACGTCCTCTTTCTCCCCTATTTTGTATTGAGAAAAAGATTTAATCTTTCACTTGAAGTAGACAGAACCCCTAGCAGGTTTCTTTTCTTGCTAGGAGATTTTTATAGTCAAAATCTGCAAGCCTTTTCAAAATATGCTATACTGAGAAAAAAGGAGGATTTCTATGAGCCAAGAATTTATCAATCCAAGTGATGGTGTGATCCGTCAGTATCTGGAGACCAGTAAAACGTTAGCAGTAGTGGGCTTGTCCGATCGTGAAGAAACAACTAGTAATCGAGTGACCAAGGAAATGCAAGCTCGGGGCTATAAAGTCATTCCAGTTAATCCCAAGGCTGCAGGTGGGGAAATCTTGGGAGAAAAGGCCTATGCAAGTCTAGCTGAAATCCCTTTCCCTGTAGACATCGTCAATGTATACCGACGGAGCGAGTTTTTACCAGATGTGGCGCGTGATTTTCTCAAGGCTGATGCTAAGATTTTTTGGGCACAACTGGGACTTGAAAGCCTAGAAGCGGAAGAAATCTTGCGTGCTGGAGGATGCGATGACATCGTGATGAATCGCTGTATCAAGAGAGAACACACACGCTTAATTCTTGAACAATAAAAAGGTAGCCATGGGCTACCTTTTTATATTATAAAGTACCAATCAATGCTTGCATGCCAAGACTGGTGAGGATGATGGCAATCCAGCAAAGGGCTCCGAGGACAATAGATTTGCCACTGGATTTAACCATGGCAATCAGATTGGTTTTGAGACCGATGGCACTCATGGCCATGATAATGAGGAATTTGGAGAGTTGTTTGAGAGGGGTGAAGAAGCTACTAGACACGCCGAGAGAGGTGAGAAGAGTCGTTAAGAGAGAGGCTAGAATGAAATAAAGGATAAAAAGTGGGAAGACTTTTTTAAGTTGGAAATCTTGGCTGTTTTTTTGTTGGCGACTTTGCCAGTAGGAGAGAAAGAGCGTAATGGGAATGATAGCTAGGGTGCGCGTGAGTTTCACAATGGTTGCAGACTCAAGGGTATTGGTCTGGTAAAGACTGTCCCAGGAGCTGGCGGTAGCCGTTACAGAGGAAGTGTCATTGACCGCAGTTCCTGCAAAGAGGGCGAAGCCATCATTGGATAGGTGAAGCCAGGTTCCTAGGGTTGGAAAGATGAGCGCAGCCAAGACATTGAAGAAAAAGATAACGGAAATGGCTTGGGCAACTTCTTTTTCCTTGGCATGGATAACGGGTGCTGTCGCAGCAATGGCAGAGCCACCACAGATAGAAGATCCCACTCCAACCAAGATAGCCAGTTTTGTGTCTAGCGCAAAGAAACGCTGGAAGAGGTAGGCGACGATTAAGGAAATCGAAATGGTGGAAAGGATGACAGGGAGTGAAGTTTGTCCAACTGCAAAGACTTGCGAGATATTGAGACCAAAACCGAGTAAGATAACAGCATATTGAAGTAATTTCTTGGAACTAAAGGTCAAACCTGCGTCTAGTTGTTTGTAGGGTGAGAGCCAGGGGTGGAGGAGCATTCCTGCAAAAATTGCAAAGACAGGTGCCCCCATGACGGGGAAAAATCCTCCCAGGAACCAAGATACGATAGAAATGAGAAGGCAGGCCAAGATTCCTGCTCCATTTTTTGATAAAAATGACATATAAACCTCCGAAAATAAGCACTTATTATTATAGTCCTGTCGAGAAGAAAAGTAAAACAGAAAGTGAAAAATGCGGGTTTCAGATGGATTTTGCGGTCAGGAAGCTTTTGTAGTATAATAGTACTATGTTCTGTAAGCAAGGGGGATATCTATGGACTTAACCAAGCGCTTTAATAAACAGTTAGACAAGATTCAAGTTTCCTTGATTCGCCAGTTTGACCAGGCAATTTCAGAGATTCCTGGGGTCTTGCGTTTGACCTTGGGGGAACCTGATTTTACAACGCCAGATCATATCAAGGAGGCAGCCAAGCGAGCGATTGACCAGAACCAGTCCTACTATACAGGGATGAGCGGTTTACTGACCTTGCGTCAGGCAGCTAGTGATTTTGTAAAAGAAAAATACCAGTTGGACTACAATCCTGAAAATGAAATCTTGGTTACTATCGGAGCGACAGAGGCCTTATCTGCTACTTTGACAGCTATCTTAGAAGAAGGAGACAAGGTTCTTTTGCCAGCTCCTGCTTATCCAGGATATGAGCCTATTGTCAATCTGGTTGGGGCGGAGATTGTCGAGATTGATACAACTGAAAATGGTTTTGTCTTGACTCCTGAGATGTTGGAAAAGGCCATTTTGGAGCAAGGGGACAAGCTCAAAGCAGTTATTCTCAACTATCCAGCCAATCCGACAGGAATTACCTATAGTCGGGAGCAGTTGGAAGCCTTGGCAGACGTTTTACGCAAGTATGAGATTTT
>CAUVSV010000046.1:0-11311 GCA_963554735.1 Streptococcus oralis | reverse complement strand
TTGACTGGCCTTTCATCGCTGGTCGTGCTGAAATCTGGGCTTGTGCTAACGTACTCGCTCCAATCATGCTAGTTGAAGCTGTGCTTCTTTCAAACGTCGGTAATGGTATCTTGCCTCTTGCAGGTATCATCGCTATGGGTGTGACTCCAGCTCTCTTGGTTGTTACACGTGGTAAATTGCTCCGTATGATTATCTTCGGAACACTCTTGTTGCCTCTCTTCCTTCTTTCTGGTACTCTTATCGCACCATTTGCAACAGAACTTGCTAAAGGTGTAGGTGCCTTTCCTAAAGGTGTAGATAGTGCTCAATTGATCACTCACTCAACTCTTGAAGGACCAATTGAAAAACTATTTGGTTGGGCAATCGGTAATGCTACAACAGGTGATATCAAAGCAATCCTTGGTGCAGCAGTCTTCCTTGTATTCTATGTAGGTATCTTTGCTTGGTATAGAAAACAAATGATCAAACGTAACGAAGAATACGCAGCAAATGCTAAATAATTCGCTCCTATAAAATGTAAATTGTGAAAACTAGGTTGTTAATTTCCTACATTGGGAGTGGCAACCTAGTTTTTTATATAAAAATCTAAAAATAGTTGGAGAATATTATGGTAATTGAAATCAAATCAGATCAGTTAACGGTCCAGTTTAAAACCTTAGGTGGCGCCTTGTCGTCGATCAAGGATCGAGAGGGCATTGAGTATCTGTGGCAAGGAGATGCCACTTACTGGAGTGGACAAGCGCCAGTACTTTTTCCAATCTGCGGCTCTTTAAGGGAAGATTCAGCCTTCTACAGTCATGCAGATGGAACGGAAACGAAAGGAAATATTCCTCGCCATGGTTTGGTCCGTAAAAAAGAATTTGACTTAGTTGAACAAACAGAAAACAGCGTAACCTTTTCTATTGAAGATGATGAGAATACTTATCAGAACTATCCTTATCATTTCCGTCTTGAAATCACTTATCTAGTGACCGGCAAGACTGTTCGTACTCAATACAAAGTCTTCAATAAAGAAACTAGCAAGGTCATGCCTTACTTTATTGGTGGTCATCCAGGATTTAACTGTCCTCTACAGGATGATGAAGTCTATGAAGATTACTATTTAGAGTTTGAGAAAGAAGAGACTTGCTCTGTTCCACATCCTTTCCCAGAAACTGGACTCTTAGACTTCCAAGATAGAAGTCCATGGTTGGATGGGCAAAAAGAATTAGACCTTAGCTATGATTTGTTTAGCACAGATGCAGTGACTTTGGATGAGTTACAATCCAGAACAATTGCCCTTCGTTCTCGTAAGCATGAGAAGGGATTAAAAGTACACTTCCAGGAGTTCTCAAATCTCATCATTTGGTCAACCTTGAATAAGGGACCTTTCATTGCCTTTGAACCTTGGTCTGGCTTGTCAACATCTCTTGAAGAAGGAGATCATTTAGAAGATAAGAAAAACGTTCGTCTCCTAAAACCTGGTCAAGTAGATCAGATTGGCTTTGATATTGAAATATTTTAGATAAAAAACCACAAAAACAAACATTTACTGTTGACTTTTTCTATAAATAGGAGTATATTATGTTTGTAAGCAACAAATGATGTTTGTAACAAACAAATAATCACTTGTTATATTCTCTTTTGAGGAGAAAGTTTGTTTCCAGGAACTTGATTTCCTGGACTTGGATAAGGTGATATTCATCTCATTCAATCAAATTTGTCACTAAACTGCTAGAAAGTCTTTTGTAGGTAAACTGCTAACTATAAAAGTCTTTACTAGCCTAGAAAAATAAAAAGGAGTATACAATATGTCTATTGTTATCGGTGCAGATGCTGCAGGTTTGAGATTGAAAGAAGTTGTGAAAGACTTCTTGGAAAAAGAAAACTTCCACGTTGTGGATGTTACAGCTGAAGGTCAAGATTTTGTTGATGTGACTCTTGCTGTTGCTGCAGAAGTAAACAAAGAAGAACAAAATCTTGGTATCGTGATTGATGCTTATGGTGCTGGTCCATTTATGGTCGCAACAAAAATCAAAGGAATGGTTGCCGCAGAAGTATCTGACGAACGTTCAGCTTATATGACTCGTGGACACAACAACTCACGTATGATCACTATGGGTGCACAGCTTGTTGGTGATGAATTGGCTAAAAACATTGCTAAAGGTTTTGTTAACGGTAAATACGACGGTGGACGTCACCAGATTAGGGTCGATATGTTGAACAAAATGTGCTAATACTCTTCAAAAATCAAGATAATCTGTTGTCAGCTCACTTTAGCTAACCTCAGTTATGCTTGCAGCTCGCTTCCTAAGCTAATCTTGATTTTTATTGAGTAAGGATAAATGATATTAGATTTATATAATTAATCGGAGGGAATAACTAATGAGAATTGCAATTGGATGTGACCACATCGTAACAGATGAAAAAATGGCGATTTCAGAATTTTTGAAATCAAAAGGATATGAAGTCATTGACTTTGGTACCTATGACCACACACGTACTCACTACCCAATCTTTGGTAAAAAAGTTGGTGAAGCCGTTACAAGCGGTCAAGCTGATCTTGGGGTATGTATCTGTGGTACTGGTGTTGGTATCAACAACGCTGTAAATAAAGTTCCAGGAGTTCGTTCTGCCTTGGTTCGTGATATGACAACAGCTCTTTATGCAAAAGAACAATTGAACGCCAATGTTATTGGTTTTGGTGGTAAAATCACTGGTGAATTGCTCATGTGCGACATCATTGAAGCTTTCATCAATGCTGAATACAAACCATCAGAAGAAAATAAAAAATTGATTGCGAAAATCGAGCACGTTGAAACTCACAATGCTCATCAAGCAGATGCAAACTTCTTTACAGAATTCCTTGAAAAATGGGATCGCGGTGAATACCACGACTAAGAGGTGACGCATGATTTTAACAGTCACAATGAATCCATCCATCGATATTTCTTATCCCTTGGATGAGTTAAAGATTGATACTGTCAATCGTGTAGTGGATGTAACCAAAACGGCTGGTGGGAAAGGTCTTAATGTTACGCGAGTTCTTTCAGAATTTGGTGATTCTGTTGTTGCTACTGGTTTGGTCGGTGGTAAACTTGGTGAGTTTTTAGTAGAGCATATCGATGATAAAGTAACGAAACGTTTCTTCTCCATTCAAGGAGAGACTCGTAACTGTATCGCTATTCTACACGGTGAAAACCAAACAGAAATCCTTGAAAAAGGTCCCGAAGTTCTGGAACAAGAAGGGCAAGATTTCTTGGCTCATTTCGAAAATCTTCTTGACACTGTGGAAGTAGTAGCCATCTCTGGTAGTCTTCCAGCTGGGCTTCCAGTTGACTACTATGCAAGCTTAGTAGAACTTGCTAATCTCGCAGGAAAACCAGTTGTTCTGGATTGCTCAGGTGCTGCCCTTCAGGCGGTTCTTGAATCACCACATAAACCAACAGTAATCAAACCAAATAACGAAGAATTGTCTCAGCTTCTTGGGAAAGAAGTTTCTGAGGATTTGGATGAGTTAAAAGAAGTTCTTCAAGAGCCTCTATTTGCAGGGATTGAGTGGATAATTGTTTCACTTGGTGCAAATGGTGCTTTTGCAAAACATGGGGACACTTTCTACAAGGTAGATATTCCAAGAATTCAGGTAGTGAACCCTGTTGGATCTGGAGATTCTACTGTGGCAGGGATTTCCTCAGGACTTCTTCATAAGGAATCTGATCAACAACTCCTCATCAAGGCAAATGTCCTTGGTATGCTCAATGCTCAAGAAAAGATGACAGGTCATGTCAATATGGCTAACTATCAAGCTCTATATGATCAATTAATAGTAAAAGAGGTATAAAATGGCTTTAACAGAACAAAAACGTGCACGCTTAGAAAAACTCTCAGATGAAAATGGTATTATCTCAGCCCTTGCCTTTGACCAACGTGGTGCTTTGAAACGCCTCATGGCTCAATACCAAACAGAAGAGCCAACAGTCGCTCAAATGGAAGAACTCAAAGTCTTGGTAGCAGATGAATTGACAAAATACGCATCCTCTATGCTTCTTGACCCAGAGTATGGACTTCCAGCTACAAAAGCGCTTGATGCCAACGCCGGCCTTCTCCTTGCTTATGAGAAAACAGGTTATGACACAACAAGCACTAAACGCTTGCCTGACTGCTTGGATGTTTGGTCTGCCAAACGCATCAAGGAACAAGGTGCAGATGCTGTCAAGTTCTTGCTTTACTACGATGTAGACAGCTCTGACGAACTCAACCAACAAAAACAAGCCTACATCGAACGCATCGGTTCAGAGTGTGTGGCAGAAGACATTCCATTCTTCCTTGAAATCCTCGCTTACGATGAAAAAATAGCTGATGCAGGTTCAGCAGAATACGCAAAAGTAAAACCACACAAGGTTATCGGTGCTATGAAAGTCTTCTCAGACCCACGCTTTAACATCGACGTTTTGAAAGTGGAAGTTCCAGTCAACGTCAAATACGTTGAAGGCTTTGGCGATGGTGAAATCGTGCATACTCGTGAAGAAGCGGCAGCTTTCTTCAAAGCGCAAGACGAAGCAACAAATCTTCCTTACATCTACTTAAGTGCAGGTGTATCAGCTAAACTCTTCCAAGAAACCCTTGTCTTTGCTCACGAATCAGGCGCAAACTTCAACGGTGTTCTTTGCGGCCGTGCAACTTGGGCTGGATCAGTTGAAGCCTACATCAAAGACGGTGAAGCAGCAGCTCGTGAATGGCTACGCACAACTGGATTTGAGAACATTGACGAACTCAACAAAGTTCTCCAAACAACAGCGACTTCATGGAAAGAACGTGTATAAGTTTCCCCCCCCTAATCTTAGGAACATTGATCTAAATAAAAATTTTAAAAAAAGTTGAATGTAAAGGTTTACAAAAAAACTTACTTGTGCTATACTTAAATCACAAGTTAATACAAGGTGAGTGTTACTAAGTAATATTAGGCATGATCACAGGTGGATTAGAAATCAATAGATTTTCTAGTTCATTTGTGGTCATTTTTTATACTCATATACCTTTAAGAGATAAAAGGAGGTTGCCATGTATCGAATTCTAAACCCAATGAATCACAACGTCTCACTTGTCAGAAATGACAAAGGAGAAGAAGTGATTGTGATTGGTAAGGGGATTGCATTTGGGAAAAAGAAGGGGGATTTAATTTCTGAAGATCAAGTTGAGAAAATCTTTCGGATGAAGACAGAAGAGTCCAGGGAAAACTTTATGGCTCTGCTCAAAGATGTTCCGCTGGATTTTATCACAGTGACTTATGAAATCATTGATAAGCTATCAAAGAAATATCATTATCCGATTCAAGAGTATCTCTACGTAACCTTGACAGATCATATTTACTGCTCTTACCAAGCTCTAGCACAAGGAAGGTACAAGGATAGTAATCTGCCAGATATTTCCACTAAGTATCCTGTCGCTTTTCAAATCGCAAAGGAAGCCTTTGAAATCTATCGTCAGAAGTTGACAGATCATTTCCCTGAGGATGAAATTATTCGGATCGCTTATCATTTCATCAATGCCGAAGGGGAAAATGAAGTTCAAGTGGTTGAGTCGATTGATAAGAGGAAAGAAATCCTCAGGAATGTTGAAGAAGTGCTAAAGGGTTATGCAATTCAACGAACCAAAGAGAATAATCATTTCTATGATCGTTTTATGATTCATTTGAATTATTTCTTGGATTATTTAGACAGATCTAGAGATGATAACCAATCACTTCTGGATATGGAAGATCATATTAAACAATCCTATCCAAAAGCGTTCGAGATTGGTTCCAAGATCTATGATGTGATTACGCAATATACGGGTCTTGATTTGTATAAAAGTGAACGAGTTTATCTAGTTCTACATATCCAACGTTTATTGTCATAAAAATTTAATTAAAAATACATAAGGAGAATTCTATCATGAATAGAGAAGAAGTAACATTGTTAGGTTTTGAAATCGTAGCCTATGCTGGCGATGCTCGATCAAAACTATTGGAAGCCTTGAAGGCTGCTGAAGCTGGCGATTTTGCGAAAGCTGATACTCTCGTAGAGGAAGCTGGTGGTTGCATCGCGGAGGCACACCACGCGCAAACAAGCCTTTTGACTAAGGAGGCAGCTGGTGAAGATTTGGCTTATAGTGTAACCATGATGCACGGTCAGGATCACTTGATGACTACCATTTTGTTAAAAGATTTGATGCACCATTTAATCGAACTCTACAAGAGAGGAGTTAAGTAATGAACAAACTAATTTCTTTTATCGAGAAAGGAAAGCCTTTCTTTGAAAAACTGTCTCGTAATATCTACCTTCGCGCTATTCGTGATGGTTTCATTGCTGGTATGCCAGTTATTCTCTTCTCAAGTATCTTTATCTTGATTGCTTTTGTACCAAACTCATGGGGCTTTAAATGGTCTGATGATGTTGTAAATCTCCTTATGAAACCTTATAGCTATTCAATGGGGATTCTAGCTCTCTTGGTAGCTGGTACAACAGCTAAGTCATTGACCGACTCAGTAAACCGTAGCATGGAGAAAACGAACCAAATCAACTATATGTCAACACTTTTAGCTGCGATTGTTGGTTTGTTGATGTTAGCAGCTGATCCGATTGAAGGTGGCTTTGCAACAGGTTTCCTTGGAACAAAAGGTTTGCTTTCAGCATTCCTTGCTGCCTTTGTTACTGTAACCATCTATAAGGTTTGTGTTAAGAACAACGTCACTATTCGTATGCCTGACGAAGTTCCACCAAATATCTCACAAGTCTTTAAAGATGTGATTCCATTCACTCTATCAGTGGTTTCTCTTTATGCTCTCGATTTACTAGCTCGTCATTTTGTTGGTGCAAGCGTAGCTGAATCAATCGGTAAATTCTTTGCACCGTTATTCTCTGCTGCTGATGGTTATCTAGGTATTACGATTATCTTTGGTGCCTTTGCCTTCTTCTGGTTTGTTGGTATCCATGGTCCATCTATCGTTGAACCAGCAATCGCAGCTATTACCTATGCAAATGCCGAAGTCAACTTGAACCTTCTCCAACAAGGGATGCATGCAGACAAGATCCTTACTTCAGGTACACAAATGTTTATTGTTACCATGGGTGGTACAGGTGCAACACTGGTTGTTCCATTCATGTTCATGTGGTTAACTAAATCAAAACGAAATCGTGCAATCGGACGTGCTTCAGTAGTACCAACCTTCTTTGGTGTAAATGAACCAATCTTGTTTGGTGCACCGCTTGTCTTGAACCCGATTTTCTTTATTCCATTTATCTTTGCGCCAATTGCCAACGTATGGATCTTTAAATTCTTCATTGAAACGCTTGGCATGAACTCATTTACTGCCAACCTTCCTTGGACAACACCAGGACCGCTCGGTATTGTTCTCGGTACAAACTTCCAATTCTTGTCATTTGTACTTGCTGCTTTGTTAATACTTGTTGACGTAGCCATTTACTATCCATTCCTCAAGGTTTATGATGAACAAATTCTTGAAGAAGAGCGTTCTGGTAAAGCCAATGATGAATTGAAAGAAAAAGTAGCAGCAAACTTCAATACTGCCAAAGCAGATGCTATTCTTGAAAAAGCTGGTGTAGAAACAGCGCAAAACACAATCACAGAAGAAACTAATGTTCTCGTTCTCTGTGCAGGAGGAGGTACAAGTGGTCTTCTTGCAAATGCTCTAAATAAGGCAGCTGCAGAGTACCAAGTTCCTGTTAAAGCAGCAGCTGGTGGCTATGGTGCTCACCGTGAAATGTTGCCTGAGTTTGATCTGGTTATCCTTGCTCCTCAAGTTGCTTCAAACTTTGAAGACATGAAGGCCGAAACCGACAAACTTGGTATCAAACTTGCCAAGACAGAAGGTGGCCAATACATTAAATTGACTCGCGATGGAAAAGGCGCTCTTGCCTTTGTTCAAGCGCAGTTTGAAGAATAAAAGGTAAATAGCGAAGAAGTGAGATGGAGGAACTCCTCCCAACTCTATCTCCATCTCATTTCTATTTCTTGAAAGGTGAATCAAATGACAAAAACACTTCCAAAAGACTTTATTTTTGGCGGGGCAACAGCAGCCTATCAAGCAGAAGGTGCGACCAATACCGATGGTAAAGGACCAGTTGCCTGGGACAAATACCTCAAAGATAACTACTGGTATACTGCTGAACCAGCCAGTGATTTCTACCACAAATACCCAGTTGACCTCAAACTAGCAGAAGAGTATGGTGTCAATGGTATCCGTATTTCAATCGCTTGGTCACGTATCTTTCCAACTGGTTACGGGAAAGTCAATGCCAAGGGAGTTGAGTTCTATCATAATCTATTTGCAGAGTGCCACAAACGGCATGTTGAGCCCTTTGTGACCCTCCATCACTTTGATACGCCAGAAGCTCTACATTCAAATGGAGACTTCTTAAATCGTGAAAACATTGAACACTTTGTAGACTACGCGGCTTTCTGTTTTGAAGAATTCCCAGAAGTAAACTATTGGACAACCTTTAATGAAATTGGGCCGATAGGAGATGGTCAGTATTTGGTTGGGAAATTCCCTCCAGGTATTCAGTACGACCTTGCCAAAGTCTTCCAATCTCACCACAATATGATGGTGTCGCATGCGCGTGCAGTAAAACTTTTCAAGGATAAGGGATACAAGGGTGAAATTGGTGTTGTTCATGCCCTGCCTACTAAGTATCCTCTGGATCCAGATAATCCAGCAGATGTTCGAGCGGCTGAGTTAGAAGATATCATTCACAATAAATTTATTTTGGATGCAACTTATCTAGGACGATATTCCGAAGAAACCATGGAAGGTGTCAACCATATCTTAGCAGTCAATGGTGGAAGCTTAGATTTGCGTGAAGAAGACTTCGCAGTCCTAGAAGCTGCAAAAGACTTGAACGACTTCCTAGGAATTAACTACTATATGAGTGATTGGATGCAAGCCTTTGATGGAGAGACGGAAATCATCCACAATGGAAAAGGTGAAAAAGGAAGCTCTAAGTATCAGATTAAGGGAGTTGGTCGTCGTGTAGCTCCTGATTATGTCCCACGTACCGATTGGGATTGGATTATCTACCCTCAAGGTTTGTATGACCAAATCATGCGCGTGAAGAAAGATTATCCTAATTACAAAAAAATCTACATCACTGAGAATGGTCTCGGATACAAAGATGAGTTTGTGGATGGAACAGTCTACGATGATGGACGGATTGATTATGTTAAGAAACATATGGAAGTGATTTCAGATGCAATCTCTGATGGAGCCAATGTCAAAGGCTACTTTATCTGGTCGCTAATGGATGTCTTTTCTTGGTCAAATGGCTATGAAAAGCGTTACGGTCTCTTCTATGTTGATTTTGAAACTCAGGAGCGCTATCCAAAGAAATCGGCTCACTGGTACAAGAAACTAGCTGAGACCCAACTTATTGATTAAAATTGAACAAAAATTCCCCGCCAAAAGGCAGGGGAATTTTTATGGTTTTGATAAAAGAATGGTTGTTTGTTTCGATAGATCTTCAAATGTTTCCTGACTCAGTTTGGAATCTGAAACGATGGTATCAATCTCTGAGATATTGTAGAAAGTGTAAAAATCAAACTTATTAAACTTGCTGTGGTCTGCCAGTAAGTATTTTTTATTGGCATTGTTCAAGGCGATTCGTTGTACCTCGCCCTCTTCTTCACTGAAAGTAGCAATTGCCTTATCCTTAATACCATTACAGCTTACAAAAGCTTTAGAAAACTGAAGATTGGCTAAATCCTGCAGGGTAAGTGTTCCCACAAAAGCTCCAGTGATAGAGCGATAATTTCCACCAATCAAAATCAAATCTGTTAGTTTTCGTTCGTTTAGGATGAGAAAAACAGGAAGACTGTTTGTTACAACACGAATATTATCAATTGGGAGTTCACGAGCAAAACATTCTAAGGTTGTTCCTGGCCCGATAAAAATAGTTTCACCTTCGTCAATCAAATGGCCGGCAAAACGGCTGATTTCTTGTTTTTCAGCAATCTGCAAGCCTTGTTTTTCGACGTTTGAGCGTTCGTTGTTTAAGAGAGAACCTGTACGAAGTTTTTCAGCGCCACCGTGCACACGAACCAGCAAATCCTTATCTGCCAATTCTTGTAAATAGCGGCGAGCTGTCATATCTGACACATCAAGACTCTCCATAATCTCTTTTACAGTAATAGTGCCTTTTGTGTTTACTGCTTCTAGAATACTATCTAGTTTTTCTTGCTTTAGCATCCTTATCACCTCGATTTCTACTATTATTATCTTACCATAAAACGCTCAATCAATCAAATAGAAAAAAACAAAATAAAACAAAAACAAAAATATCATGGTTGTTTTAAACAAACCATGATATTCTGAATGATCGGCCAAATTAGTCTAAACCGTAGTTGTAATCCTCGTCTTGCATGGCTTCAACTTCACCAAGGAGGTAACCATTTCCGACTTGAGAGAAGAAGTCGTGATTAGAAGTTCCTGTTGAGATTCCGTTCATAACGATTGGGTTGACATCATCAGCTGAATCTGGGAAGAGTGGATCTTGTCCTAGGTTCATAAGGGCCTTATTGGCATTGTAACGAAGGAAGGTTTTAACTTCCTCAGTCCAGCCAACACCGTCATAGAGGCTTTCTGTATAGCCCTCTTCGTTTTCGTAGAGAGTGTAGAGCAGGTCGTACATCCATTCTTTGAGTTTTTCTTGCTCTTCTTCAGGTAATTCATTGAAACCAAGTTGGAATTTGTAACCAATATAAGTTCCATGAACAGACTCATCACGGATGATCAGTTTGATGATTTCCGCAACGTTGGCCAGTTTGTTGTTACCAAGATAGTAGAGGGGCGTAAAGAAACCAGAGTAGAAGAGGAAGGTTTCAAGGAAAACACTGGCAACTTTCTTTTCTAGTGGGCTACCATTGAGGTAGATTTCATTGATAATCTCCGCTTTTCTTTGTAGGTAGGGGTTAGTGTTGGTCCATTCAAAGATTTCTTCGATTTCAGCCTTGGTATTCAAGGTTGAAAAGATAGAAGAGTAAGATTTTGCGTGGACAGATTCCATAAACTGGATGTTGTTGAAAACAGCTTCCTCATGCGGTGTACGGATGTCCGAGCGAAGTGCTTGAACCCCTGTTTCAGATTGCATGGTATCCAAAAGGGTCAAACCACCAAAGACTTTTCCAACCAAGTCTTTTTCTTTGTTTGATAGTTTTCTCCAGTCGTCTAGGTCATTTGACAAGGGGATACGCGTATCGAGCCAGAATTGCTCCGTCAGCTTTTCCCAAGTTGATTTGTCGATGACATCTTCGATGGCATTCCAGTTAATGGCTTTGT